>DUPU01000146.1 GCA_012838175.1 Clostridia bacterium | reverse complement strand
GCTCACAGTCAGAAATATTGATTTAAGCCTCAAGCTTAGATTAAAGCCCAAAAGAAAAAGGAGTTGTCGGAATAAGCGCATTATGGGAATAAGCATTGACCAAAGACCAGCAGAAGTGCAAAAACGCGTTTGACGGTTCTCCTGCTTTTTTTACATTCTTTAACCTTAACTCAACCGGGTCCATGCCTAATTTTTCTGCCGCCATATCCATTGCCTGTTCAGCAGCCCAAGCCAGTGGCGGATTACCAAAACCGCGCATCGCTCCCGTCGGGGTAGTATTAGTGTACACGATTTTGACTCTTCCGTCCGTATTCGGGCACCGGTAGTGACCCAATCCCCAGGTAAGGATAATACCCCCGGCCAGCTGCGCCCGGCCCAAATATCCACCCGCCCAGGTAGCAACATCAATATAGTAGGCATGGAGGGTGCCGTCTTTCTTAAAGCCCATTTTTATGGTGATATATTCGGGAGTTCTGGTATCCAGTTCCGTGAAGTCTTCTTCCTTCGTATTCACCAGCTTCACCGGTTTCCTTGCTTTCATGGCCAAGGCAATGGCAATCGGTTCATTGTGGCAACTTAAACGAATGCCAAAACTGCCTCCCACATAGGGAGAAACTACATTAATATTTCCTACTGAGGTCTTGAACATTTTCGCCAATTCACGCCGGAAAAGATGAGGAAGCTGGCTCGGGCTGTAAACGGTTATCCGGCCATTGGAGTCTACATTGGCAACACAAGCCTGGGTCTCAATATGGCACCCCACTTGCTTGGAGCAAAAGAATGTCTCTTCGATAACAACGTCGGACTCGGCTAATCCCTTTTCCACATTACCTTGTTTCAGGTAGGGGGGAGGTGAGGAAATCACCACCGGTACGTTATTCGGCGCCCATTCGTGGATGGGAACCGCACCGGGCTGCATGGCGTCCTTAGGTTCAATATAAAAAGGTAATACCTCATATTCCACTTCGATCAAATCCAAAGCTAAATCAGCCGTCTTTTCATCTACCGCCGCTACCGCCGCGATATGGTCTCCCATATAACGACATTTTTCATTAAGGATATATTCATCAGAGTGCTGCATGGTACCGCTGGCATTCATCGGCTCATCCCGGTAAGAACGAGCATACGGTACCTTTGGAGTATCCTCAAAGGTAATTACCGCTTCCACCCCCGGTAATGCCAGCGCCTTAGAGGTATCAATTTTCTTAATATTTGCATGGGGATATGGGCTGTGCAGGACTTTGCCCACCAACATGCCCGGCAATTTTATGTCAGCAGTGTAACGTGCTTCACCCGTTGCCTTAGGGGCAACATCAACCTGAGTGATACGTTTTCCTACGCTATGGAACTCTCTGCTCATTTATTTTCACCTCTTTTCATATCATCCGCGGCAGCCATCACCGCATCGACGATCTTAACGTAGCCTGTGCACCGACACAGGTTTCCCGACAAAGCCGTTTTCACCTCATCGGGAGTGGGATTGGGATTTTCATCCAATAATGCTTTTGCGGACATGATCATTCCTGGAGTACAATAACCGCACTGGATCGCACCATGATTAATAAAGGCTTTTTGTATCGGATGCAATTGACCCTTCTCCGCCAATCCTTCTATGGTGACAATTTTTTTCCCTTGTGCTTGGACTGCTAAAGTTAAACAAGAAAGACATGCTTTGCCATCCATTAAAATGGTGCAAGCTCCACATTCTCCTTCTCTGCAACTTACCTTCGTCCCGGTTAGGTCTAACTTTTCTCTTAAAACGTCTGCCAAGACCATATCCGGTTCTATCGAAATATCGTAATCCCGTCCGTTTACATTAAGTGTAATTCTTTGCTCCCCCATATTTTTCTCCTCCTTTCCGGATTATTCTCTCGCTCTGGTCCATGCTTTTTCCAGGGCCCGCTTCACCAGCACCTTAACCATTTCCTGGCGATACTCAGCTGTGGAGCGGATATCAGTGATCGGTTTTACTTCCGTAGATGCTGTTTGAGCTGCCTCTACAATGGCTTTTTCATCAAAGGGATTTGACTTTAAAAGCTTTTCTTCCGCTTGCTTGGCTCTGACAATGGTAGGAGCAACTGCTCCCAGCGCTATCCTGACTTCTTGGCACCGGTCATTGTCCAGGGTCAGACTGACTGAAACATTCACCTTAGCCACATCACATTTGACTCTCAGTAAATTATAGAAGGCGTTTCCTGAATGGGAACCCGGCCGAGGTACAATCACCTGGGTCACAATTTCATCCGGCTGCAGCACAGTTTTACCCACATCGAGATAGAATTCGTCAATGGGCACAATCCTTTCTCCGGAAGTACCGGCAATTTTGAGTTTTGCATTTAAGGCACATAGGGCGCTGGACATATCTGAGGCTGGTGTGGCCACACAGAGATTACCGACTAATGTAGCCGTATTTTTTACCTGAACTGACGATAGGTTGTGAATTGCTTCGTAGAGTGCCGCATATGTCTTATCACCCTTCAACAGCAATTCGAGGGACATTAAAGTGGTCATAGATCCGAATCTCAGGGACTCTTCATCATTCTCGATATCAGTGAGTCCGGGAATATTCATAAGACTTACTACATATTGAGGTTCAATTTTACGATGCCGCATCCGTGAAATGAGATCAACACCCGCGGCGATAACCTTAGCCTTGGGCTGATAGGTACTTAAAAGCCGAGTTGCCTCTTCGATGGTGCTCGGCTCGAAGTACTCAAAACTTTTTAATGAGTAAGCCATGCTTCTACCTCCTTTATTTTTTTATCATAATCCGCATACTCCAAGCAGCAACTTGTCTTTGGCATCATCCTTTAATCTACCTTTGGCATCCTCCTTTCCAATTAAGGTTACCCCAATTTCTATCTACCTTAATTTGCAAGTTCGGGACCCTAAACTGTTTCTTGCTAAGATGCCATTGCTTTGCGGTATCACCATTAAATTTCATCGAACTGGCTTCTTTCAATAATCTGCCTCTGGACATCAGGACCCAAATCGACAAACCGGGCCGTAAAACCTGCCACCCGGACCATCAGATCACCGTACTTTTCCGGGTGTTTTTGGGCGTCAACCAGCATTTTACTGTCCACGATGTTGTATTGCACATGATAACCGCCTAACCGGAAATAGGTTTCGTTTAAAGTAATAAATTTTTCTGCCCCGGCTTTCCCCTCAATCGCTGAGGGTAGCAACTTCATATTAAACAGAGTTGATTGAAGATTTTCCGCATGGACTTTCGTTGCCGATTTTATTAAACTTGTAGGTCCTTCGGTATCCGTACCCGGGAAAGCAGATAAGGCACCATCCGCCACATATTCTCCCGCTTTTCGCCCGTCAGGAGAAGCGCCGCACGCCTTGCCATGGAGTACTTGGGTCGTCACGGAAAGAGTGCTCGGTCTCCATGGTTCGCCCACCCAATTGACTACTTTTTGTGCCGCCTCCGACCAGGCATCGTACAATTCAACCAGAATTTCATCGACATAATCCTGGTCGTTGCCGTACTTAGGCGCATCAATTAGCTTTTTCCTTAATAACTCAAATCCCTCAAAATTGTTTTTGATTGCTTCCTGCAGCTCTGCGATGGTTAGTGTTTTTTCGTCAAAAACGTATTTTTTAATGGCCGCTAAACTGTTAGCCACATTAACCATACCGCATGAGATGACATAAGCCGGGTCGTTATACCGGCATCCTCCTTCATAGGCATGCTTTCCCTTTTCAATACAATCATCTAATAAAGCGGACATAAAAGGATGCACCAGGCCAATTTCGTTATGTACCAGCATGATGGCATTCCAGTATTCTTCCTGCTTTTGCAGCACTAAAGCGGTGACTCTTTTGTATTCCTCCATGATTTCATCAAAGGAAGCTGTGTTTATGTCGATTTCCGGGTCAATCAATTTTTCATTGGTAATGGGATTTACCCCATTATTCAACACCAGTTCCAACAGCTTTAAATTATTGGTGTGGGGAATGGCATACATGGGCATCCGTTTACCGCAAATCTGCATATCGACACAACCACAGGGAGCCCAATCCCGGGCATCTTCCAAATTGGCACCGGAAGTTTGGATAAATCTTTTGGTACCCAGCTCATCATTAAACAGGGCCGGGTAACCGGAGCCCGCTTTGATGCAATCAATGGCTTTCATTTTAAAATCCGGGCTTAAATTTTCCGACCAGCGTACAGAGATGGTGGGCTGCCATGTTTTAACATTAATTCCCGCCTGCAGCACCAGCCGGGACAGCTCATTATCCACCGGATTTCCGTACCGGTCTGTACCGCCCAGGGTAATATTTTGATAAACGCTTCCTCCTAAATATGACTCAGTAAAGGTTGCATGGGCACGGGTAATTTCCGCGCATTTAATCCGCATTAATTCCAATAATTCCAGGGCCTCTTCTTCAGTTAATTTCCCGGACTGCATATCATTCTTAAACGGCCGGTACATATACTGGTCAAAACGCCCGGGGGATATGCCCCTACCGTTTAGCTCAATAAAAAGGCAAACATGGATGAACCAAAATGACTGCATGGCCTCATGAAAAGTATCGGCAGGTTTTCTCGGAACCTTTCGGCAAATACGGGCTATTTCCAGGAGTTCCTTTTTCCGTTTTTCATTTTTACAGGTTGCGGCCAGTTTTTCCGCTTCAACGGCGTAATTTTCCGCAAAGGCAATTACTCCTTCCAATGCCAGGACCGTACCTTTATAGAAATTGTATTTATCAAACTTTTCCTTACTATCAATAATTCCTATATCCGCCATTTTTTCCTTGACTCGGGCAATCAGAGCGTCTAATCCTTCATCAATTGCTTTTTGATAGTCAACGATTACCCTTCCCTCGGGAACATCAAACATAAAACGCAAAAAAACCAGTTGCTGCTGCCATTTTTCCACCAGCTCAAAATCCGACATGTTTTCTTTGAGATATTTTTCCGATAAAGTCCGCCAATCCTTACCTTCCCAGAACTTGGCCGTTTCTAAAATTTCATCCCTATCCTCAGGATAAATCCGGTAGATCCCCAAACGTTCACCTTGTCTTTCCTGCAAGGTTCCTTTAATATACCGCTCCTCCTCCCTTCTTATTTTTTTAAATCCCTCCAGCATCCACGTTTCATATTCCGGATAAACCTGAGTACCTCGAAAGTACCGGGAAATGTTACCTACAATCAATTCATCCTCCCAAATCTTGGGGGTTAATTTTGAAAGTACTTCTTTTAATGCCCCTCCCATTCTGACATAAAGAGGTTCCGTCCAGTTTTTTTTAATATATTCAGTAAATATTTGGGCCCGTTCCCCGTCAATATAGGGCTCTTTAGCAATCAACTCTTCATATCTCCGTTTAACCCGGTCAGTTGAAAATTGCCCTTTTATTTCCCTGTCTTCAAAATATTTTTCTGCTAATGCCACCTTTTTCACCTCTTCAATCTTTTTTCTAATATGATTATAAAATACTTATTTGTTATTGTTTACCAAATTTATTAAATGGATTTTGCAATATTTTACAAATCATCTTGCATTAACTTCCAAATAGTAGGATAATAAATTTAGAGTTCTGACAAAGGAAATAGTTTGAATACTTAGCTGTCTCTAAGGGGGGTAGGTATTAATGGCATGTACAGTCAATGACCTCTTAAAACTCACAGTCTTGTCCGAGGCTAAAGTTGTGGCGGGGGCTAAAGGACTAAGTAGAGTGATTAAATCTATCTCTTTTATAGAAGCACCGGATAGTATCAACTGGGTCATGCCCCATGATTTGTTATTGACCAATGCTTTTCTCCTAAACGCCAATCCTGACATGAAAAAAGACTTCATCAAAAATCTCTCGGTAAAACAGGTAGCGGCTGTCGGAATTAAACTGGACCGCTATATCAAAAGCCTGACTGAAGAAATGATCACTCAAGCAAACGAAACCTCTTTTCCTATTATCATTCTTCCTTACAACGTCACGCCCAGCCAGTTAATAAGCGCCATCTCCAAAGTAATTTACTCCAACGAAACCTCACCCAACAAAGATATAGACAATGTGCAAGCTAAATTAATGTATAATTTCTTTTCCGAATTATTCTATGACAAGAATTTATCAAAAACTACCTTACTCAGAAAAGCATCCTCTCTAGGTTGGGATTTTACAAAATCATTTTGTGTTATGATGTTCGAAGTTAATAAGCTTACCTATGCCCGAAAAGTAATATCTATTGTCAATAGTACCAGCTGTGAAAAGACTTGTTTTATCTTTCAATACCGTCGGGAAATAATTGCCATCAGAGAAGTGGATACTTGCAACGAAAAAAAAGAATTGGAAAAGTTTTGCCAGAAAATAATCATTAAATGCATGGCTGAAATGCCGGACCTAAGTATATCCATCGGCATCGGACGATCCTATAACAATCTTTTTGATTTAAACAAAAGCCATTCTGAAGCAAGAATTGCCCTGCGTCTAGGCAATTTATCATTTAAAAATAATTCCGTGCATTTGTTTGATGACTTAGGGATTTATAAGGTTTTATGCCAAGTTGACAGGCCGGAGGAGTTGGAGGATTATACCAAGGAGACCGTCACCAAATTACAGCGTTACGATCAGGAAAACAATACGGAGTATTATAAAACCATGGAAGCTTTTATTAAATATAACGGCAATGTGAATGAAACTGCCAAGCATTTATGTGTACATTACAATACCGTCAAATATAGACTTAATACGATTAAAAAAATCCTAGGCATAAATATAGAAGACCCGGACAAAAGACTGGATTTTCAAATAGGGATGAAAATCGCCAACCTGTTAAAGTTGAAGGTATAAAGAAAAATACCGGAACTAAATCTTAGCCATGAAAAACTTTAATGTTCCGGTATTTGAGTATTCTTTTCCGGCAAGACACTTGATTATCTTAATTACCCTTTCTCAGCCTGTCCAATAGAGTTTGAAAATACGCCGGCAAGGGAGCTTCAAACTCCAAATAATCTCCTGTTCGGGGATGGATAAAGCCTATTACTGCCGCATGGAGCACCTGTCCTTTTAAGTTAAACTTACACTTCTTCGGTCCGTAAAGGGGATCGCCTACTACCGGATAACCCAAATAGTTCATGTGTACCCTGATTTGATGGGTTCTTCCAGTTTCCAGTTTTGCTTCAATATAGGTATACTCTCTAAACCTCTCCAAAACCCGGTAATGAGTAACCGCGCGCTTGGAGTTTTTCAATACCACCGCCATCTTTTTCCGTTGAATGGGATGGCGACCAATGGGAGCATCAATTACCCCTGCCGGTTCAGGAATATTCCCATGTACAATTGCCCGATAAACCCGGGTCAAGGAATGTTCTTTAATCTGCTCCGCCAATCCCTGATGGGCAAAATCATTTTTAGCCACCAGCAATAGACCGGATGTATCCTTATCAATCCGGTGTACTATGCCTGGGCGCAGGACACCGTTAATGCCTGAGAGGTCCCGGCAATAATGCAACAGAGCATTGACCAATGTTCCTTCATAATTGCCCGCCGCCGGGTGTACCACCATTCCCTGGGGTTTATTCACTACCATTAAATCAGCATCTTCATAAACCACTTGAAAGGGAATCTCCTGGGGAATAATCTCCAATTCCTTCAGTTCCGGAATGGAAAGGCGAATTTCGTCTCCCTCTGACACCGGAAAATTTGGCTTAACGGTTTTTCCGTTAACCAGAGCATGTCCGTCTTTAATCAATTTTTGAATACGGGATCGGGAAAGGTCACTGCATTTTTGGGCTAGAAAAACATCCAGTCTGGACCGCTCAGATTCCCCGTCTGCTATAAATTTCCTTTCCTCCAAGGAACATCACCGTTTCTATAAGTATTAATCAATAAGTAATATCAACCCTTATTCTTTCGTTCCGCCAGATCCATTCTTAACAATTCCCAGCAAATTAAAATCACACCTACTACCACAGCACAATCAGCAATATTGAAAACCGGCCAAATGCGAAAATCAAAAAAATCAATGACTTTGCCGAAACGCAGCCGATCGATAAGGTTTCCCAAGGCCCCGCCCAATGCCAGGGCAATACCCAATCGGAGCCACACCTTTTCTTTGTCTACCTTGAAATAAAAATAGAGGGCAAAAAACAAGGCCAATATCGTCACCACGATAAAAAAAGAAGTCTTTCCCTGAAGCAAGCTAAAGGCTGCGCCGGTATTATTAACGTAAGTTAAGTGAAAAACATTTCTGATTATGGGAATACTCTCCAACTCCGCCAAATTTGACTTTACCAAAAATTTACTTACCTGATCAATAATCAATACAGTTAAAGATACAAAAATCAGCATCACATCGTATCTCCCCTAATGTAACCGGTTTCATATATCTTAACATGAAAACACCGCATTTCACAAGAAGAAAGGCGGTGTGACTAATAACTGGGCAATTATTAATATTTAATTCTTGAAGAACCTGGTTAAGCTTATTCCCACGCAAAAAATTTATCTAAAATCTTTATATACTGTCCCATCCTTGGAGCGATAGTAAGCAATATTATCAACCTCATCTACAGAACCTATCTTTTCATCCCAATCATCATAAACATCAGGATACTGAGCTCCGTTTTCCCCTAAATCCTGGGGAGAATCAGCCGTGCCAAAACGGGCCACAGCCTGCCAGGCATCTTCCCCGTCAAAAACCGATTGATTGTCTTGATCTCCGAACTTTCTTTCATAAGAATAATCTCTTTGCTCTCCAAAAGGGGGACGAATTACCTTCTCTTCAATGGGTCGAGGAGTACCATCAGGAAGAACCTCCTCTTTCTTACAATCCAAACATAGGTTAGCAGAAGGCAAGGCTTCCAGCCTATCTATAGAAATGGGCTTGCCACACTTATCACATATGCCATAGGTATTGTTATCAATTTTTGCTAAGGCCCTTTCTACGTTTTTATATTGGATTTCCGCACTGTCCCGTAATGATAAATCTTTGCCTCTTTCAAACAGCTCATCCCCAATATCCGCCGGATGATTATCATACATAGACAATTCACCGATGGAGTCTGCCATGGGGTCCTTTAATCCGTTATTAATTTTTTTAATTCTTCCTTCCAATTCCTTTTTTTCCTCTAACAGACGCTGCCGAAAATTTTCCAGTTTTCTTTTATCCAAAATGTATCCTCCTTTAGTTGGGAAATGGAATCATACCCTAACATACCATTTATTATCTTGGCATAAGTTTAAGGTCTTAATCCCTTGCTTTCCTGAACATATTTTAACAGTTCCGCAATAAAATCTCCTATTAAGGGTAAATCTAAGCCCACTAAACGCTGTAAAACGATAAAGGCAATGGCGCCCAACAATGTAAAGCCTATAGCAATGCCAAAACCCCGGGAAATACCAGCAATAAAATTCACCCAGATTAACCTTTTCGGATTGTGGAGCAAATCAATATATTCCACCAGCTTCATCTTTTCCATATAGGCAGCCAATTGATCCAGCTTTTTTTCCAGGGAATTCATTTTCCCATAACCTCCTGTGCACTTATTATCTTTTCCTCGGTTAAATTAATTTATGTTTTCTCACCTTGTATTTAATACAAAAAAAAATCAGGAAGTCTGTCTCCCTGATTTCAATTACTTGTCAAATTAATAAACGGCTTAGTCCTGAGTGTGTTTCACAATGTTCTTTTTAAATACCATACAATAGTTACGCACTCTCTTGGGAATTAACCCGGCGGGTCGCACAATCAGCACCGTTAAAAGAATTAAACCATATACCAATTGCTGGAAGTCAGAAAAGACTCTCAGTTTTTCGGTAATAACGGTAAGGATAAAAGCCCCGGTAACTACACCCACAACATTATCCATTCCTCCCAAAATTACCATGCAAATAATCATTAAAGACTTGGGAAACCCGAAATCATCCGGACCCACATAACTGGTATAGCTTCCGTAAAGAGCACCGGCAACCCCGCAGAAAATAGCCCCGATGACAAAAGCAAAAAGCTTCCGGGCAGCAATATTTATTCCCAGGCAATTAGCTGCCACTTCATCCTGGGCAATCGTATTCAATGATAATCCGATGCGGGAAATATATATTCTCATGGCAATATAAATAAACAGAGCCAGTATTAAAATACACAAGTACAGATACGGTATCTGGGGCGCAATCTTAACACCAAAAACAGTATAGCTTTTCACTAAAGAAAATTCTCCAATAGACAATGGCTTAACACCGGAAATACCATTAGGCCCTCCCAAATATGGAATGTTGAAAAGAACCATGGTAAAAGCCAATTGCAAAGCCATAGTTACCAATGACAGATAATAATCCTTAGTACGTAAAGTAGGTATGCCGATTAAAAGACCCATTAAACCTGAAGTAAGTATGGCAATAGCCAAAGCCACCCAGGATGACATCCCAAATTTAGCCGTTAATACCGCAATGGAATATGCTCCGATTCCCATAAACGCGGCCGGTGCAAAATTAACCATATTGGTAGAACCCATTTGAAAATTTAAACCTAGAGCCGCCATGCCGTACACAGTCACAATAATGGCAATATGGGCAATATAGCGCTTATCTGCCAGCATGAGAGGGAAAATCAGCGCCAAAACTACGGTGGAGATAAGAGCAGTTCTTTTGTATTTAATAAAGATTGAAAAAATCTCGTTAATCAGACCCTTTTTATCCAAATAAAGCATGACCAGAATTGTACAGAGCAGAGTAATCATGCTCACAGCAAATTCGGCTGCTATGATTACATAAAGTAAAACAAAGATAATAAGATTAATCATTAACACACCGAGAGCACTGTATAAAAAATTGGGAATTGAGGGCTTGGTGCCTTGATCTTTCATAATTACTTCCTCCCTTTGTGTCTAAACTTTTTCCACGGTTTTTTCGCCGATGATACCCTCAGGCTTAAATACAATAAAGAAAACTACGACTACAAACGCAATTATACTGGAATAAGCTGTACCATTGGGAATATACCCGGAAACAAAAACCTCCACAAAGGCTAAAAGCATTCCTCCGACAATGGCACCATAGATATTGCTCAAACCTCCCACAACGGCTGCCGCAAAACCTTTAGTACCGTACATCGTCCCATTATCAAAGCGAATGATGGTATTATAGGACCCAACCAAAAAGCCACCAATAGCAAGTAACACACCGCCAATAACAAAGGTTAGGATAACAATTCTGTTCACGTTAATCCCAATCATTCTTGACAAATCTTTATTTTGAGAAATAGCCTGCATGGAAAGGCCAATTTTCGTTTTATTCAAGAACAAAAACAGAGCCAGAAGTAAAAACAATGTAACACCAATAATGATTAGGTTACGTTCCGTAATCGTGCCGTCCGGCGCAATCAATACCGGCATAGCCTGAGGATTCCTTCCTCCCTGAACTGCTAAAGCTTCTCCTCCGGAAGCCGCCGCTTTGGCAAGAGGATTCACAACCCGTTGGAAAACAAGACCCAGAACTTCCTTAATCACCACACCTAAAGCAATGGTGCTTAGCAAGGGCATCAAAGCAGATGTATTTTCAAAAGGCTTCACTGAAAACCTATAAGTCAAAAGACCTAAGGATGCGCATAAAATAGAGGCAACTAAAAGCAAAATAAATACTGCTACAGTAAAAGGCAGCACACTGAAAATACCTGCACTAGCCAGGATCGTGTAAGCTCCCATAATGGAAAAAGCTCCGAAAATTGCAATATCCCCAGCACAAAACACTACTACGTCCATCACACCAAAAAACAAGGAGAAGCCAATTGCCACTAGGGTGTATGTACATCCCAGCAAAATGGCATTAATGATTTGTCCAAATAATAACTCCATTATCTGAGTCAACTCCTTTTAGGCTAAACTTTAACCGGAAAAAAACCTTGTTTTAAATAAGCATATCTTCTGTCAGGAACGGCTAAAGAAAACCCATTCCATAAAAAAAATACGGAGAGAGTGGGGGCAGGCAGGATAAATCCGGCCTGTTCCCCCTTTATTCTGAAACAGGATAATTAATTCAATTAATCTTAAGGTTGAGGCAGAACACGGGTTCCGGTGGCATATTCGGATTCATCAAAGGAAACCCATTTTCCGTCCTGTACCACCAACATATAAGCTGCTACGTTATTGGTTTGGCCGAACTCGTTAAAGGTGGTGGTACCCATAATACCTGTAGTTTCGCTGTCTTTAATTGCATCTACCATAGCTGCTGGTGTAGGATTATCACCGCATTGTTTTAAGGCATTTAGTAAAATTAACGCGGCTTCATAAGCATAAGGAGTGAAAGCACCAACCGGCTCGGAATAACCGCCGGCTGCATAGTCATCCAGGAATTTTTGTCCTTCAGGAGACTTAGAAGGATCAATACCCGGCTTAATAGCTAAAGCGCCTTCTGCAGCCTCAGCGCCGATTTTCAAGAAGTCTTCGGAATAAATACCGGAGATACCGGCAAATAATACATCATCCATTCCGGCTTCATGCATTTGATTCTTTAATAAAGAGGCTTCCGTCACAACACCGCCAAAATAAACGGCAGTAGCACCGGAGGATTTAATCTTTTGAATAATGGGGCGAAAATCTACAGTACCCTCTTGTACTTTTTCTGTACCCAGAAGTTCGCAGCCCATATCAGCCAGTATCTTTGTGAAAACTTCCGTGTTAGCTTCCCCATAGGAAGTTACATCAGATACAATGAACCATTTTTTGTAGCCCATATCTTTAATCAGAATATTGGCCAAAGGCTCGTTTTCCTGAGCTGCAGTAGGTGCAGAACGAGTAATATAAGGATAGTTTTCCGGACTAGTTAAACCTTCTTTAATGGCGCCCCAAATTAACAGGGGAATTTCAGCTTGTTTGAAAATAGGAATGGTTGCTTCCGCCACGCCGGAATTCCAGTGACCGGTTGCCGCTACAACCTTCTCGTCAGCCACAATCTGCTGTGCGCCGGCAGCCCCTACTTCCGGTTTGCTGGCATCGTCAATGACAATCACTTCAATGGTATAGGGAAACTCACCAGATGCATTTGCGGCATCAATCGCCATGAGAAAAGCATTTCGAGCTGCCGCACCTTCCGCCGAATTAGGTCCGGTAATAGGAGAAAGAAAACCTAATTTCACTACATCTGGAGCTTCACTATCACCACCGGTTCCGGCATCCTGACCGCCGCAACCTGCTGCTATCAGCAATGCCGCCATTAAAACTACTAACCATAATAGAGAATACTTTCTAGATTTTTTCAACATGAATTTTTACCTCCTTTTTAACCTCTTCAAAATATAAACACTCTCTCCCCAGCAAACTTTATCCGCTCATGATCACCCCCCTTATTTAATGATCGGCGGATAAATTATAATACTAAAAATAAACTATACTACTTTTGCCAAATTAGCCGGCCACAGGATTTTCCACATATTCACTGCTACGCAGTTCATCCGGTTCGCCTTTAAATACAATTTGACCCTTCTGAATCACATAGCCATAGTGGGAGACATCCAATGCCTTTTGGGCATTCTGTTCCACCAAAAGGATGGTCATGTTGTCCTTTTCATTCAGTTTTTTGATTACTCTAAAAACTTCTTCCACCATTATAGGAGCCAAACCTAAAGAGGGTTCATCCAGCATCAGCAGGGTAGGTTTATTAATAACAGCCCGGGCAATAGTCAGCATAGTACGTTCTCCACCGGACAGAGTACCTGCTTTTTGGTTTAATCTCTCTTTCAGGATAGGAAAAGACTGGTATACTTGCTCCAAACGTTCATTCAATAATTTATTATCATTTATATAATAAGCACCCATCTTCAGATTTTTTTCTACCGTCATTTTATGCAAAGTGCCAAAGGCAGCAGCAGCCATGGCAATGCCTTTTTCCACCCTTTTATGAGTCGGTAGGTGGTCAATACTCTCTCCATTTAACTTAATGCTTCCCGTATCTGCTTTGACCATACCTAAGATGGTTTTTAATAAGGTGGTCTTGCCTGCACCGTTTGCTCCCAAGACACAGGCTATATGGCCTTTCCTTATTTCCAAGCTAACATTCATAAGCATGGGAATTTGACCGTAGCGGGTACTTATATTAGAGATTTCCAAGGTTTTTTGTGTCATTCTTCCGCCCCTCCCAGATAGGCGCTAATTACGCCCGGGTCATTAACCACATCGTCGTACACGCCTTCCGAAATTTTCTCACCGGCGTTAAAAACAACGATCCTTTCAGGCACTTCTTTCATCACCTGCATATCATGCTCAATAATAATGATACAAATATCAGAAAGCTTCTCTTTTATCTTTTGGATATCCTTCATCATGGTCATGGTTTCTTCTTCATTCAAGCCCGCTGTTGGTTCATCTAATAAAAGAATTGAAGGAGATCCTACCAAAGCTCTGCTGATTTCAATACGCCGGCGGTCAATATGGGGAATATTTTTCGTTAATTCATATCTCTTTTCCACCAGATTCGGATTAAAATAGCAAAGCATGTCCATTGCTTGCTGAACCCCTTCATAAACTTCCTGGTTACTTTTTTGGGGCCGAAAAACTACGTCAAAAAGAGAACTCTTTTGTTGAGTGTAGAGGCCGATGGCAATATTATCGGCAACACTTAAATCCCAACATAAGCGGCTGGACTGATAAGTGCGGGAAACACCTTTTTGATAGATCTGGTAAGGCTTAAGTCCTGTGATATCTTCACCCTTGACAAAGGCCTTGCCTCTAGTGGCCCGGTATATGCCGCTGATAATATTAAGAAATGTTGTCTTGCCCGAACCGTTGGGTCCAATCAGACCTACTACCTCTCCGGAATCGATGGCAAAATCTACGTCTTTTACTGCCCAGAGGCCACCAAAATTTATTGAGAGTTTCTGAGTTTCCAACAAGGCCATTTATAATTCTCCTCTCATCCAAAACTCCTTAATATCCTTTAATACTTTAATACGTTAAAATGACAAGCAAAAAGAAGCGGAAAAAACGTCAAACTAGTCTTACGGGATATATACTCTTTAAGCTTATATTATTATAGTGTAATAATTATATTCTCGCCATAGGCTCATAGACCTTTTTTCCGCTTTAATTTTTCCGAAACATTGCTAAACTTTTTTTGCTAAAATTTCATAAGATTAGCGAACGCTTCCGGT
>DUPU01000145.1 GCA_012838175.1 Clostridia bacterium | reverse complement strand
ATTTGATCATAAGCTGTCGCTACCGCACCACCAGCTTTAGATAAACACTGGGTAATAGCAGCTGTCAATGTGGTTTTGCCATGGTCAACGTGACCAATAGTTCCCACGTTAACATGTGGTTTCGTCCTTTCAAATTTTTGTTTTGCCATGAGTCTTCCCTCCATTATTATTAACTTAATTTTTATTTGATTTTGGTTTTACCCAATTAAAACTTGACACTTTATCCTTGGCGTTTGATGATAATGGTTTCTGCTATGTTTTTCGGTACCTCTTCATATCTGGCAAATTGCATTACATATACTCCCCTGCCCTGGGTTTTTGATCGCAAGTCAGTGGCGTAACCAAACATTTCTGACAAGGGAACATAACCCCGAATAACTTGCACGCCGTTTCTTGGCTCCATCCCTTCAACACGACCCCGGCGAGAGTTCAGATCTCCTATTACCTCACCTAAATATTCATCAGGGACGGTCACTTCCAGTTTAAAGATCGGCTCCAAAAGGACCGGTGTAGCTTTCCGGGCTCCTTCTTTAAAAGCTAGGGAACCTGCAATTTTAAAGGCCATCTCAGAAGAGTCCACCTCATGATAAGATCCGTCTACCAAGGTTGCCTTAACGTCAACCACCGGGTATCCGGCTAAAATACCGTTCTCCATGGCTTCCCTAATGCCGGATTCAACTGCCGGAATATACTCTTTTGGTATTACCCCGCCAACAATCTTGCTTTCAAATTGAAACATGGATCCAGGTTCCAGAGGAGAAAATTCAACCACACAATGACCGTATTGGCCATGACCTCCTGTCTGGCGGACAAATTTTCCTACCGCTTTAACTGTGGAGCGAATTGTTTCCCGATATGCCACCTGTGGTTTTCCCACATTGGCATCTACCCGGAACTCCCGAAGCAATCGATCTACAATAATTTCCAAGTGCAATTCACCCATACCGGAAATAATTGTTTGTCCTGTTTCCGGATCTCCTTTTACGCGAAAAGTGGGGTCTTCTTCGGAAAGCTTTTGCAATGCCAGACTCATCTTCTCTTGATCGGCTGTCGTTTTGGGCTCAATGGCCACATCGATTACCGGTTCAGGGAAATCCATAGATTCAAGCAATACCGGATGAGCCTCATCACAGATGGTATCTCCCGTCGAGGTATCCTTAAACCCTACAACCGCCAATATATCTCCGGCGTACGCCTCTTGAATTTCTTCCCGATGATTGGCATGCATTTGTAAAAGCCTGCCTACTCGTTCTTTTTTTCCCTTAGTCGAATTGTAAATATAGGAGCCGCTTTTAATTATACCGGAATATATGCGGACAAAAGTAAGTTTTCCCACGTAAGGGTCGGTCATAATTTTAAATGCTAAAGCAGAAAACGGTTCACTATCGCAGGAATGGCGGACAACTTCAGCTTCCGTATCAGGATCAACACCCCGAATTGCAGGCACATCTGCGGGAGAAGGCAGATAATCTACCACTGCATCCAAAAGATGCTGTACTCCCTTATTTTTGAAGGATGATCCGCATAATACCGGAATGATCTTGACCTGAACGGTAGCTTCACGAAGCGCCTTTTTAATTTCATTTTCTGTAATTTCAGCACCTTCCAAATACTTTTCCAACAAAGCCTCATCGGTATCTGCCAGGGCCTCAATCATTTTCTCCCGATATTCGGCAGCCAGCGCCTTTAAGCCCTCAGGTATTTCGATTTCGTATTCTTGGGAGCCTAAATCATCTGTGTATAAAAAAGCTTTTTGCGTAATTAAATCAACAATTCCCTCAAATTTATCTTCCGCACCGATGGGCAATTGAACGGGTACCGGATTTGCCCCCAGTCTGTCTCTGATCATGTCCACACCGCGGAAAAAATCAGCCCCCACCCGGTCCATTTTATTAATATAAGCAATTCTAGGCACACCATAACGATCTGCCTGTCTCCAAACAGTTTCCGACTGGGGTTCAACTCCCCCTACAGAGCAAAAAACTGCTATCGCTCCATCCAAAACCCGCAGGGACCTTTCTACTTCCACAGTGAAGTCCACGTGGCCTGGCGTATCAATAATGTTAATACGATGACCTTTCCAGTGACATGTAGTAGCAGCGGAGGTGATGGTAATACCTCGTTCTTGTTCCTGCACCATCCAATCCATCGTCGCGGCACCATCATGTACCTCGCCAATACGATGTACCCGTCCGGTGTAAAACAAAATACGCTCCGTAGTTGTTGTTTTGCCGGCATCGATGTGTGCCATAATACCAATATTTCTTGTTTTTTCCAGCGAGATTTCCCTACTCATATAGATCCTCCTTAACTGCTCTTTCCCTGCTGTCCGGTTTTACCAACGATAATGAGCAAATGCCCTATTGGCCTCTGCCATTTTATGTGTATCTTCCCGTTTTTTCACTGATGCTCCTACATTATTAGCCGCATCCATAATTTCTCCGGCTAATTTCTCTTCCATACTCTTTCCGCCTCGTTTCCGGGCATAGCTTACGATCCAACGGATTCCTAAAGTTTGCCTCCGTTCAGGTCTAACTTCAACGGGGACTTGATAGTTGGCGCCCCCAACCCGGCGAGCCTTAACTTCCAGTACAGGCATTACATTTTTCATGGCAGCATCAAAAACTTCCAACGGGTCTTTACCTGTTTTTTCTTTAATAATATCAAAAGCTCCGTATACGATGCCCTCAGCAATACTCTTCTTTCCATCAAGCATAATTTGGTTAATAAACTTGGTAACTACCTTGCTGTGATATACCGGATCCGGAAGTACTTCAATTTTAGGCACATTACCTCTTCTTGGCATTAATTTCCCCCCTTTGGCACTATAAGGTCGGCGGCATCAATTCAACTCCACCTAAGCATCATCGTTGCGTTAATAAAAATGCCGGCCCTACCCCTAACGGTTTTAATATGAACTATAAATTAAAATATTAATTTTTAGCTTTGGCCTTCGGCCTTTTAG
Source organism: Clostridia bacterium (assembly GCA_012838175.1). Lineage (GTDB taxonomy): Bacteria > Bacillota > Dehalobacteriia > Dehalobacteriales > Dehalobacteriaceae > DUPU01. The sequence continues at coordinate 11,858 of DUPU01000145.1, read as the reverse complement.
TACCATACTTGGACCTGGCCTGCAACCGATTGTTAACCCCGGCAGCGTCCAAAGCCCCACGGACAATGTGGTAACGAACACCGGGTAAATCTTTAACTCTGCCTCCTCTTACCAATGCGACAGAGTGTTCCTGTAGGTTATGACCAATTCCAGGAATATACGCAGTTACTTCTATTTGGTTAGTTAATCGCACACGAGCTACTTTTCTCAAAGCAGAATTGGGTTTCTTTGGCGTAGTTGTATAAACTCTGGTGCAAACGCCTCTTTTTTGGGGACAATCTTTAAGTGCAGGAGAGTTTGATTTCTTCTCCATACTTTCTCTGCTTTTTCTTACAAGTTGGCTAATAGTCGGCAAAAACTCCACCTCCTTCCCCATTAGTCAAAACTATTCATCTGTTTCCAATATGGCTACAGCTGCTGTTCCTACATCGATTCCGCATGCTTTTCCCAGTGCTGCCATAGATTCAGCTTTAATAATTTCTACATTCTTCTCCCTGCATAGCTCATATAAAGGTGCAACAATATGTGATTCAGCATCTTCTGCAATCAAAACCTTAACAGCTAAGCCCTTTTGAACCGCCTTTAATGTCTGTTTTGTTCCCACACTTTTCTTGCAGTTTTTTAATAAGTTAAGGTCCATTGTGCAACCTCCTTGACATAGCACGCTTTTATATACTATCACTTCATAAACTTGATGTCAAGACCTTAGGATTCTTCTGCTTCCTGTAGGTCTAAAGACGATACTTTTATATTCCGGTACCTGGACATACCCGTTCCTGCCGGAATCAGCTTACCGATAATTACATTTTCTTTCAGCCCGAGAAGTGGATCTACCTTCCCTTTTATTGCTGCATCCGTTAAAACCCTGGTGGTCTCCTGGAAGGAAGCCGCAGATAGGAAGGAATCAGTAGCTAAGGATGCCTTGGTAATACCTAAGAGAACAGGTCTTGCGGTAGCAGGCTCCAATCCTTTGGCCAGGGCTTCTTCATTTTTGGCTTCGAATTCAAAACTGTCAATTAATGCACCAGGCAAAAGCCCTGTATCCCCTGACTCCTCAATTTTAACTTTTTTAAGCATTTGGCGAATCATTACTTCAATATGTTTATCATTGATATCAACACCCTGCAGTCGGTAAACCCTTTGCACCTCTCTTAAGAGATACATTTGAACCCCCCGTGTACCCTTAACCTTCAATAAATCATGGGGATTCACGGAACCCTCCGTCAATTCATCTCCAGCCTCCACCCACATACCATCGGTGACCTTAATCCGGGAGCCGTAGGGAACGGAATAACTGTCCTTTTCTTCATGGTCCCGGAATATTTTTATCTCCCGCTTTCCTTTATTCTCCAGAATCTTTACCTCCCCGTCCGTTTCGGCAATAATTCCCTGACCTTTTGGTTTGCGGGCTTCAAACAATTCCTCAACCCTGGGTAAACCCTGGGTAATATCATCACCGGCTACACCACCGGTATGGAAAGTCCTCATGGTTAATTGGGTCCCGGGTTCACCAATGGACTGGGCGGCAATAATACCCACGGCCTCACCAATATCCACCAAAGAGCCTGTGGCCAGGTTCCGACCGTAGCAAGTTCGGCATACCCCATGTTTGGTACGGCAGGTTAAAACAGAACGGATATTTACACGGCGTTTATCCGGGGGTAAGGTCATTAAATAATCTTCAATTTTTGCCGCCTGCTCTTCGTTGATTTCTTCACCTTTATAGACTAAAACTTCACCGGTACGTTCATCTATAACATCCCGGTTGGCAACTCTGCCTTCCAGGCGTTCGGCCAAAGGCTCAACATCTTTAATTTCATCAATCCAGATACCCTGAGTGTCACCACAATCTTCTTCCCTGACTATTACATCTTGGGCTACATCCACCAACCGCCTGGTCAAATAACCGGAATCAGCAGTCCTTAATGCGGTATCTGCCAAACCTTTCCGGGCACCGTGGGTAGAAATAAAGAATTCCAGTACCGTTAACCCTTCTCGGAAATTCGCCTTAATGGGCAAGTCGATAATTCTCCCGGAGGGGTCCGCCATTAAACCCCTTGCTCCGGCTAATTGTCGAATCTGCTGAACATTACCACGAGCACCGGAGTTAGCCATCATGAATATAGGATTAAACTTATCCAAATTAGTCATTAAGGCCCTGGTTACATCATCGGTAGCTTGATTCCATACACCGATTACTTTTTGATAACGCTCATCTTCGGTAATTAAGCCCCGACGATACTGGTCTTCTATCATATCTACAGTTGCTTCCGATTTGGCCATAATCTCTTTTTTGGCCTCAGGTATCTCAATATCAGTAATCCCAATGGTAATACCCGCCTTAGTAGAGTATTTGAAACCTAATCTTTTTATTCCGTCAATTAACTTGGCGGCAGCGGAAATTCCCATTTTTCGGTAACAGCGGTCCACAATTTTGCCTAAAGTCTTTTTATCAACCTCGCTGTTATAATAGCCTAATTCCCTAGGGATGGGAATCTCATAATTGAAAATTAACCTGCCCACGGTTGTTTCAATTCTTTGATAATGACCATATTGATTCTTTGCGAATTCCACTACCTGTTTATTTTCAATAGCAAAATCCCATTCTTCTGGTTTTTTAACATAAATCTTTGCATGCAGGTCTACATCATGATTAAGGTAAGCTAAATAGGCATCATAATAGCCGATAAATGCTTTACCCTCGCCTTTAGCCCCCTTTCGATGAGCCGTCAGGTAATAGGCACCGAGAACCATATCCTGAGTAGGTACTGCTACCGGCCGGCCGTCCTTGGGATTGAGAATATTATAGGCAGAAAGCATAAGTAGCCGGGCCTCCGCCTGAGCTTCTGCAGACAAAGGGACATGTACTGCCATCTGGTCACCGTCAAAGTCAGCATTGTATGCGGTACAAACTAAAGGATGAATCTGCAAAGCCCGCCCTTCTACTAAAACAGGCTCAAAAGCCTGAATTCCCAATCTATGCAAAGTAGGCGCACGGTTCAATAACACAGGATGTTCTTTAATTACCTCTTCCAATACATCCCATACCTCAGGGCGCACTCTTTCTACCATTCTTTTGGCGCTTTTTATATTATGAGCATGACCGTCATTTACCAGTCTTTTCATCACAAAAGGTTTAAACAATTCCAAAGCCATTTCCTTGGGCAGACCGCATTGATGAAATTTTAGCTCAGGTCCTACAACAATTACGGAACGGCCTGAATAGTCGACCCTTTTTCCCAGAAGATTTTGTCTGAAACGGCCTTGTTTACCCTTTAACATGTCACTTAAGGATTTTAAGGGACGGTTACCGGGTCCCGTAACGGGCCTTCCTCTCCGCCCATTATCAATTAAAGCGTCCACGGCCTCCTGAAGCATCCGTTTCTCATTCCGGACAATAATATCCGGAGCGCCTAAATCCAATAGCCGTTTTAAGCGGTTATTACGGTTAATTACTCTTCGGTATAAGTCATTTAAATCCGATGTGGCAAAACGTCCTCCGTCTAACTGAACCATAGGTCTTAGTTCGGGAGGAATTACCGGTACAACATCAAGAATCATCCATTCCGGCCGATTGTGAGAAACAATAAATGCTTCTACTACTTCCAATCGGCGTATCGCTCTGATTTTTCTTTGTCCGCTGACTTCTTTAAGCTCTGACCTTAACTCGTGGGCCAGTTTTTCCAGATCCATTTCCATCAGCATATTCTTTATCGCTTCCGCACCCATGCCGGCTTGAAACCGTTGGCCGTATTTTTCCCGGTATTCCCGATATTCAGTTTCGGTGAGCAATTGTTTTTTCATCAAAGGAGTGTCACCGGGTTCAAGTACAATATAGGACACAAAATAAAGTACTTTTTCCAACGAACGAGGTGACATATCCAAAAGCAGCCCCATTCTGCTGGGAATGCCTTTAAAATACCAGATATGGGATACAGGAGCCGCCAGTTCAATATGACCAAGTCTTTCCCGACGTACTTTTGACCTGGTTACTTCAACCCCGCAGCGATCACAGACTATACCCTTATACCTGACACGCTTATATTTTCCGCAGTGGCATTCCCAGTCACGGGTAGGTCCAAATATTTTTTCGCAAAACAGCCCGTCCCGTTCCGGTTTAAGCGTTCGGTAATTTATGGTCTCAGGCTTTTTAACTTCCCCATAAGACCACTGCCGAATTTGCTCCGGTGATGCTAGCCCAATTCGCATACGATCAAAGTTACTAACATCTAACAAGGGCCTCTCTCCCTTCATGAAATAAATTTCTTAATCCAAATCCCCATACTCATCATCGGAATCATCAAACTCAAAAGTTTCCTCAGTTTCATCGTCAACCAAAGGCTTGAGCGAACTTAAATCCAAATCCAGGTCATCTTCATCCAAACTGTCATCTTCCCCATCCTCTTCAGGCTCTTCCTCTTCATTAGGGGTTTCCGTATTTTCTCCTAAAATATCAATGCCTAATTCCTTTGCTGTTTCAGAAACGTCCTCTTCCTCTTCTTTGATTTCAATTTCTTCATCCTCTTCTGAGAGAACTTTCACATCAAGACCTAAACTCTGCAGCTCTTTAATCAGTACCTTGAAAGATTCCGGAACACCGGGTTCCGGTACGTTTTCTCCTTTGACAATAGCCTCATAGGTCTTTACCCTTCCCACCACATCATCGGATTTCACCGTGAGAATCTCCTGAAGAGTATAAGCCGAACCGTAAGCTTCCAAAGCCCACACTTCCATTTCTCCGAACCGCTGTCCTCCGAATTGAGCTTTCCCGCCAAGAGGTTGCTGGGTTACCAAAGAATAGGGCCCCGTTGACCGGGCATGTATTTTATCGTCAACTAAATGGGCTAGTTTCAACATATAAAGATATCCCACAGTCACTTCATTATCAAAAGGTTCTCCCGTCCGCCCGTCATAGAGAATGGTTTTACCGTTTTTGGGAAGTCCGGCTTCAATTAATGTATTATGTACATCTTCCTCCCGGGCTCCGTCAAAAACCGGAGTTGCAATATGAATCCCCAGAGTTTTTGCCGCCCACCCCAGGTGACACTCCAATACCTGACCAATATTCATCCGGGAAGGAACCCCTAATGGATTAAGAACAATTTCCACCGGAGTGCCATCAGGTAAGAAAGGCATGTTCTCTTCAGGCAAAATTCTTGATACCACCCCTTTATTCCCATGACGGCCGGCCATTTTATCGCCTACAGAAATCTTCCTTTTTTGTGCAATATAGCATCGAACCAGTTTATTCACACCGGGAGCCAATTCATCTCCGTTTTCCCGGGAGAATACTTTGACATCCACTACCTTGCCTGACTCTCCGTGCGGTACTCGTAAAGAAGTATCTCTTACTTCTCTGGCCTTCTCTCCAAATATTGCCCTTAACAGTCTTTCTTCCGCCGTTAATTCCGTTTCTCCTTTAGGTGTAACCTTACCTACTAAAATGTCTCCGGGCCTTACTTCCGCTCCCACTCGGATGATACCGTTCTCATCAAGGTCTTTTAAAATATCTTCTCCCACATTAGGAATATCCCGGGTGATTTCTTCAGGCCCCAGCTTAGTATCCCGGGCATCACACTCATATTCTTCAATATGGATAGAAGTAAAATAATCATCTTTAACCAGCTTTTCACTGAGAAGGATCGCATCTTCATAGTTATATCCTTCCCAGGTCATAAAAGCAACCAGCACATTTCGCCCCAAGGCCAATTCACCTTGATCTGTTGATGGTCCGTCAGCAATGACTTGCCCTTTTTCCACCCTTTCCCCTCTTCGGACAATAGGTTTTTGATTCATACAAGTACCCTGGTTAGAACGCTGAAACTTAAGCAATTTATGGCGCTCAAGAGTTCCCTGATCCGTCCTGATAACAATTTCGTTGCCCGTAACCTTCTCCACCACGCCGGAATTCTCGGCCACTTCCACTACCAGGGAATCCCGGGCTGTCTTTTCTTCCATTCCTGTTCCCACCAGGGGCGCTTCTGTCCTAAGCAAAGGTACGGCTTGACGCTGCATATTAGCACCCATTAATGCCCGGTTCGCATCATCATGCTCCAGAAAAGGGATGAGAGCAGTAGCAACTGACACTACTTGTTTGGGGCTAACATCCATATAGTCTACGCGTTCCGCGGGCACCACCAGAATATCCGGACCATAGCGCACATTACAGCGCTTATTAATGAAACGTCCCTCTTCATCCAAGGGTTCATTAGCCTGGGCCACTACATATTTGTCTTCTTCATCCGCCGTTAGATAATCAATGGTATCAGTAACAACGCCCCGTTCTTTGTCCACTTTCCGATACGGTGTCTCAATAAAACCAAATTCGTTAATTCTGGCATAAGTACTCAAGGACCCGATTAAACCAATATTGGGGCCCTCCGGAGTTTCAATGGGGCACATCCGTCCATAGTGGGAAGGATGTACGTCCCGCACTTCAAAACCTGCCCTTTCCCGGGATAAGCCTCCCGGTCCTAAAGCACTTAATCGTCGTTTATGAGTTAACTCCGCCAAAGGATTAGTCTGATCCATAAACTGGGACAATTGGCTGGAACCAAAAAACTCTTTAATAGCGGCAACAACCGGCCGAATGTTAACAAGTACTTGAGGAGTAATCACATCAGCATCCTGGATGGTCATCCGCTCCCGAACAACCCGTTCCATCCTGGATAAACCAATACGGAATTGATTTTGGAGCAGTTCTCCTACAGAACGAAGCCGGCGATTTCCTAAATGGTCAATATCATCCGGTTTTTCTTCCCCGTTCATTAACTTAAGCAGGTATCTCAATGTTTCAATAATATCGGTTTTCGTAAGATGTCTAATATAATCATTATGAAAACCCGGAGAAACATCTCCTTCAACATATTTCTGCTTTTCATCATCCCAAATCAAACCGTCTTCTGATATCCGCTTTAATATTTTGTGATTCAGCTTTTTATGTAATTTATACCGCCCAACATTCCCCAAATCGTAACGCTTCGGATCAAAGAAAAGGGTATACAGAAGGGACCTGGCTGAATCTACGGTAGGGGGCTCCCCCGGGCGCAACCTTTTGTAGATCTCTACCAAAGCCTCTTCTTCAGAATCTGTGCTGTCTTTTTCCATAGTAATCTGAATTCTTTTATCATTTTCAAATAAATCTAATATCTGAGCGTTTTGACCATAGCCTAAAGCACGAATTAAAACAGTTGCCGGTACTTTTCTGGTCCGGTCCACTCTGACAAAGATGTTTTCATTTATATCTGTTTCAAACTCCAACCATGCACCCCGATTGGGAATAATGGTTGCGCCATAAATATGCACTCCGCTAGGGTCAATGGACTCACTATAATAAACACCGGGAGAACGAACCAGCTGACTGACAATAACCCGTTCAGCACCGTTAATGATAAAAGTCCCTTTTTCCGTCATTAAAGGGAAATCACCCATAAAGACTTCCTGTTCCTTTACCTCACCGGTTTCTTTATTAATTAACCGGACTTTTACCCGAAGAGGGGCTGCATATGTAACATCTCTTTCCTTGCAGTCTTCCACGGAATATTTGGATTCACCCAGTGTATAGCCTACAAATTCCAGCACCAGATTTCCCGTAAAGTCTTGAATCGGGGAAATGTCATCAAACATTTCCTTCAGTCCTTCCTCCAGGAACCAATGATATGACTTTTTTTGAACCTCAATCAGGTTCGGCATATCTTGAACTTCCTGAATGCGGGCATAACTTCTTCTTTTTCTGGTACCAACAATAGCAGGATTTACCATTAAAACACCTCACCCCTCAGACATTTTTTCCATCTTTCCATTCTTCCCAGCAAAATAATATTTTATGCAAAATGCCTTTTATATATTTGGCAAAATATCCAAGAAAGCAATATGAGCCATTTAAAAATGCTAACACAAAAGTAAGGCTTTGTCAACTTTTTTATTTAAGGGGACCCGGGCCATAAATGGTTTGTTTTCGTCACGAAAAAATTAAGCTATATTTTGCACACCCATGAAGTAACCATAAAAAACTCCCCTCCTAATAAACAGTTAGATGATTTAAACTGTCTACTACAAGGGGAGCACTCAAATCATGTATTTACAAGTATTTATTGGTTATTTCAACTCGACGCTGGCACCGGCTTCAACCAATTTTGCCTTAATGCTTTCCGCTTCTTCCTTGCTAACCTTTTCCTTAACAGGCTTTGGAGCTCCGTCAACAAGTTCTTTAGCTTCTTTCAGACCCAGAGCGGTTATTTCCCGTACAACCTTAATTACGTTAATTTTCTTATCTCCGGCAGATGTTAAAATAACATCAAATTCAGACTGCTCTTGCGCAGCTTCGGCAGGAGCGCCGGCAGCGGCAGGAGCGGCTGCAACTGCTACAGGAGCGGCTGCACTGACACCAAACTCTTCTTCAAAAGCTTTTACCAACTCAGCAAGTTCTAAAACGGTCATACCTTTAACGGCTTCTAAAATCTCAGCAACTTTGGACATTTATGTTTCCTCCTTATAATCCATTAATTGTTTTTTTCATTTCAAATAATTAAGCTTGGGCTTTTTGTTCCCTTACCTGATCCAAGACATAAACAAACTTTCTTAACAAACCGGCCAATGAACCGGCAAAACCATACATTGGTGACTGAATTGCACCTATCACTTGGGCCAACAATACCTCACGTGTCGGCAGTTTGGCAAGTTCTTTAATATCTTCTATTCCGACAAGCTTTTTATCTAAGAGGCCTGTCTTAATTTCCAGGTCATTATGGATTTTGGCAAAATCAACTAAAATTTTGGCCAGGGACACCGGATCAGTACTAAAAGCTACCGCCGTAGGTCCCTCAAGATATTCATCCAAACTGGTTATACCTAATTCATGGGCAGCCAGTTTTATTAATGTATTTTTGGCTACTTTGTACTTAATACCTGCTTCTCTTAATTTTGCCCTTAATTCAGTTATCTCTGCCACGTCCAGGCCACGATAATCAGTTAAAACAGTAATAGAAGACTCATCCATAAATTTACCGATTTCACTAATTTCTTGCTGCTTCTTTAATACCTGTGGTTTTGTCACATTTCCACCTCCTTCAATTAATGTAAAACAAAAACTAAACCCCTGCAGACAAGCAGGGGTAATATTAAATACCAATAATCCCCAACCTCGGCAGGCGGATTCCCTTTATGCCCATGGCACCTGCTGTCTACAGTCAGTTAATATTTATTTGTTCCAAATTATCAGGTTTTTAAAGAAACGATTCTACTTCCCTCTTTATTTTCCCGTTGGCTTTAAGGGGTTCACTTTAACACCCGGACCCATAGTTGAGGTCACGGTTATGCTCTTCATGTACTGCCCCTTGGCTGCGGCAGGTTTTGCCTTCAGCAAAACTTCAATCAAAGTTAAATAATTCTCATATAATTTTTCCACATCAAAAGATACTTTACCAATAGGGGCATGGATAATAGCTGCCTTATCAAGACGATATTCAATTTTGCCGGCTTTAACTTCTTTTACAGCCCGGGCTACGTCCATAGTCACCGTACCGGTTTTAGGGTTGGGCATTAAACCTTTGGGGCCAAGCAACCGCCCTAACTTACCTACCAAACCCATCATATCCGGAGTAGCTACAGCCACATCAAAGCCAAACCATCCGCCTTGAATTTTTCCTACAACATCCTCAGCGCCTACAAAATCTGCACCGGCTTCTTCCGCTTCTTTTGCTTTTTCTCCTTTGGCAAAAACCAGTACGCTTCTGCTCTTACCTGTTCCATGGGGCAAAACTACCGCACCCCGGATCTGCTGGTCTGCTTGCCTGGGGTCTAAATTAAATCTAATCGCAACCTCTACAGTCTCGTCAAATTTGGCCGGAGCAATTTTTTTAACAATCTCCAAAGCCTCCTGGGGATCATATAAAAAACTACGATCAAAAGCTTTTAACGACTCTTGATATTTTTTACCATGCTTTGGCATTTTATATTAACCTCCTCTGTGGTGATTCGGAAGATTACTTCCTCCCACTGTACAAACAATTAATCTACGATGGTAATTCCCATACTCCGGGCTGTTCCTTCAACCATGCGCATTGCAGCAGGAACATCGGCAGCATTCAAATCCTTCATTTTCATTTCAGCAATTTCCTGAACTTTAGCCCGGCTTATTTTTGCTACCTTCTTTTTATTAGGTTCTCCTGAACCGCTTTCAATACCTGCGGCCTTTTTCAGCAAAACGGCAGCAGGGGGAGTTTTGAGAACAAAAGAAAAAGATCGATCCGCATAAATAGTAATCTCTGCAGGTATAATTAAACCCGATTCTTTAGCCGTTTTTTCATTAAATTCCTTACAAAAAGCCATAATATTTACACCGTGCTGACCTAAAGCAGGGCCAACAGGGGGAGCCGGATTAGCTTTACCTGCAGGTATTTGCAATTTAACTATAGCCATCACTTTTTTTGCCATAACTACACCTCCTTACTAACTTGTGGTCTTTACGGGGGTTACCCCCTCCCACCGGTCCTAAACCTTTTTCATTCCCGCTACATTTTTTCTACTTGAGAAAATTCTAATTCTACAGGTGTTTCTCTTCCGAACATTGATACCATAACTCTTAATTTTCCCTTATCGGGATAAATTTCTTCCACATTGCCTACAAAATTCTCAAAAGGTCCATTCGCCACCCGCACATTCTCGCCCACAACAAAATTAACCTTTACCTTTGGCTCAATAACTCCCATTTGCTTCAGAATGTGACGGGCTTCCTCTTCACGTAAAGGAACCGGTTTAGACCCGGTACCGACAAACCCTGTTACTCCCGGCGTATTTCTTACCACATACCAGGAATCATCGGTCATATTCATCTCAACCAATACATATCCCGGATAAACCTTACGCTTGGTAACTTTCTTCTTCCCGTCCTTAATTTGCACCTCATCTTCCATAGGCACAATAACCCGAAAAATATTCTCTCCCATATTCATGGAATCTACTCGTTTTTCCAGGTTGGCTTTGACTTTATTCTCATATCCGGCATAAGTATGTATCACATACCATTGTTTTTCCATAACACACAAGGGACCCTAAAGATAGTGGTCCCTCACCCCCTTAAGAGCATTTATCAAAAGGTTGTCTATAACACTCGGTTAAGAATAAATGTCAAACAGGAATCTACGACCCAAATAGCTAAGGCTATAATAAAAACTGATACCAGTACCACCGAGGTATATACCACAATTGTCTTTTTATCAGGCCAATGAACCTTCTTTAATTCTGCCCAAACTCCACGAAGGAATTTACTAGACCTTTCCTTCAATCCTACCTTTGTAGAGCCAGCTGCAACCTTACCGGCAACCATAAGCTCACATCCTTATTCCTATCTTCTTATTTTGTTTCCTTGTGCACTGTATGGGTTTTGCAAAAACTACAATACTTCTTTAACTCCAGACGATCGGGATTATTCTTTTTATTTTTATTGGTTATATAATTACGTCTTTTACATTCAGTACAAGCTAAAGTAGCTGCTACACGCATAGTTGCCACCCCCCAACTAACTTAACAAGCCTGTTCCTACGGACTACCTTGAATAATTTAACACATATTAAATTAAGTGTCAAGACTTTTAATTTTGACTGCGAGCCCAAACACTATTATATGTATAAAATTCCATGAATATACTTAACGGGACATATAAAAACTAAATATTTGTTCTATGATGCAATAAAACAGCCATTATTTAATTGTTATTATCTGCACAAAAAAAGCGGGAACAGTGTCCCGCATCTGCTAATCTTCCATTACAGCAGTAACTACACCCGCTCCCACCGTCCGGCCGCCTTCACGAATAGCAAAGCGCAAGCCTTCTTCAATAGCAATGGGAGTAATTAACT
>DUPU01000144.1 GCA_012838175.1 Clostridia bacterium | reverse complement strand
CTTGGACCGAGGTGCTCATTCCTTGAGGAAAATTGGGGTTTTCAATAAACCGAACCGGGTAGGATGCTAAAACCTGCCGGATTTCATCCTGCTGATGTCCCACAACCACAGCCACCTCTGCCACGGGTGTTTGGAAAAAACTCCGGACAGTATTTTCAATGACCGTACCCTGGGAAAAAGGCAAAAGCATTTTATTTCTTTTCATCCGGCGGGAAAAACCTGCAGCCAGCACCAAAGCTATAATTTTTCCCATTGTGCTACCTCCTTTAAAGCACTTCAACCGTGCTGTTTTCTATTCCTACTGAGCCAAGCAGCACCTGGGCTACCCCTGCTTTTTTAAGAATTTCCGCTAGCACCATGGCCTGACCCCTTTGATGCATGGTATCAGCTTTATTTATTAAAGGAATCCAGCGGGCACATGGAGGAACCCCTTTTTGATAACCCTTTTTATGCAAAAGAATTTTGGCGACGTCTTCCGGGCGAAGATAATCGCCCCTCTGCAAACCTGTTAATAAACACATCTCCTCCACCCCATGAAAATGTGCCTCATCCAAGGGCTGCCCCAAAGAATCAATACCCAGGACAGGTATCACCAGGGTAGCTACAAAGGGTATTACCGGTTCATATTCTCTGGGGGCTTTAAAAGGCTTACCCTTTGCCCCGTCTCCTTCCACCAAAATTACCGTGTCCGGCCACTTTTCCCTGATTGTTTTTAATTGTGCCCTATCTAATCCTACAATTTTCCCTTCCTCATTAATCTTTTTCCCCAATACCAAAATCCTTGGTTTTTCAGGAAAGGTTATATGGGAGATACCTTCTTTTTCATTTTCCAACAAATAAAGCCGACTGTTCAAATTAAGGGGAGGGAATATCTTGGTGGTGGTAGTTATAATCACTGTATCTCCGGAATCCACCAGTTCTTTAGCCAACCGGTTCATGGCGGAAGTTTTTCCCCCCGCCCCAACAAAAACTACCAGGTCCCCTTTTTTTAGATTTAGTGCCTCTCTGAGCATGATCATAACTCCATTGCACCAACCCCCTAAAAAAACAACATTAAACTCCCTTATTCACAAATTTCCCTATACTTTTTATGATAACCATATGTTATTTCAATTAGATAGTAGATTAAATTTTTTTATTATGTTCGTTATACCTATAATAATATAACGAATGTTTTTTCATATCAAGACTTTATCTAATTTTATCTTAATTTTATTTAAGCCTTTTACATCGCTGCCGCCTGGAAACGGTCCCCACCGAAAAGAAGCTCGGGAATTGCCTATAGGAGCAGGAATTTGGGAAGAATTTAGAGAAAAAATAGTTAAGCCTCAAGGAACAAGTAGTTTTGTTAAAGTTCGGTTCTGGAATTTCAAAAAAAGAGGAGGTAATGCTTTGTACCAGGTAAAATTCAAAATTTGGTTGGATAGAAACGGAAAAGTGTTTGGAGAAGGTCCTTATCGTTTGTTAAAAGGGATTGAAGATACGGGTTCTCTTAATACCTCCGCCCGTGAAATGAAAATGTCCTATAGTCAGGCCTATAAATTAATTAAAAACATCGAAAAAAGACTGGGCTTCCCTCTGATCACCAGCCAGACAGGAGGACAAGGAGGGGGCGGTTCTCAACTGACCGGTGAAGCCAAAGAATTAATGAAAAAGTATTTGGCTTTTGAAAGAGAATGCCGGGAATCCATTTGGGCGGCTTATGAAAAATATTTTGGAGATGAGGGATAAAATCTTTTCCTTGTTTTTGTTATTTCCCTCCGCAATCTATCGGCATAGTAATTAAAAATATGCCCAGATTAAAACAACGACTGCCTACAAATGAATATTTATTGCTCTCTTTCATAGGCAGCACGCTTTAAAAAACTTTTTTTAGTTTAAGGACTTAAAATTTGAGCATCTTCAGCTTTTACTTCTTTTCTACAGAATCTTCAACCTCTTTTAAAAGCACTTCCAACGGAATGGTTTCAAAAAGGGGTTTTTTCATGACACATTTCACCCAATAAACACTCCACACGGCAAATATGACGACAGAAATACCTGCATAAAGATAAATCTGGTTACGCATTACCGGTTCCGGCCAAATAGTCAAAATCATATATACTGTACCGATAATACCGATAATGGGTAAGATGTTTCCGCCAGGTACTCTAAATGATCTTTTTACATCAGGATATTTTTTTCGAAGAATCAACACATTAACATGGGCAATTATATAAGCAATCATCCAACCAACACTGCCCGCCATGATTAATGTCATAATCGCTTCCACACCGGCAATACCGGTAGCCAAAAGTATAACTGTAATGATAAAAACAAAAATCACACCCACATAAGGACTGCCCCATCGGTTTAATTTGGCGAAAGCCTTAGGAAACTGGCCTTCTTTTGCCATACCGTAAAGCATGCGCGGGATAGCTGCCACAAAGGTATTAAGGGTACTGGCCGTTGCCACCATACTAATGACGCCTATCCAAAGTTGACCATTTCGGCCTAATACTGCCATGGCTGCATCCACATGGGGATAGGAAGATGCGCTTAAAGCATCCATTCCTATGTATTTTAAGGCCATAAATCCAAATAATATGTCAGAAACAAAGATAATTCCCAGAGCTAATATCATAGCCAAAGGAATAAACTTTTGAGGGTTCTTTACTTCTTCTGCCAAGGGACAAACAAATTCCATCCCTACAAACAACCAGAAACCAATGCCCAGCATACTAAGAACTCCCCCGCCGGCTGCCATGTCAAAAGTCAGTCTGGTCGGCAAAGGTTCCCCTGTTCCTAAACCAAGTAAGCCAATTAAAGAAAGAGTTACCATTGAAAAATAATTGAAGCGAAAATCACCTGGGAAATATCAAAGGATTTTATTCCACGAATATTGATTAGTGTTAAAATTAACATAAGTAGGAAAGCTCCAAGGGTAGGATTAAAGTTGGTTCCCGGTAAAAAAATATCCGCAATAACAAACCCGGCAATAGATGATTCTGCAGCATTTGATAATACGGAAACAGCAAAATAACCGACGAGTACTGCAAAGATCCCCATGGTACGACCCATGGCAGGAAGAGTATAATGATTAAGTCCACCGGCTAAAGGCATCATGGACGTTAACTCCGCAAAGGAGAAAGCGACAAATAAATTAAGCAATAAGGCCAGCACCATCGCAACTACAAAAACCGGACCACCCAGACCGAAACCTTGACCTAAAGAAACCAGTGCAGAAGAGGATACAACGATACCTACTGCAGTACATATGGCAGCAAACAAACCTACTTCTCTTTTCAGACCTGACATTTTATAGCCTCCCTTAAAATAATTTCTATTGGAGTATGCTCTTAAGCGAGCCATTTAATCCTAGGGAGGCAAAACGGTTCAGTCATTTATCGGTTAAGACAAAGACATCCCCATTTTGCCTATTCTTAGTCATTTCCGTTATAAAAGTTTGGTTGTCTTTTTAACATTAACTCAGTTAAGTTAAATTTCCATTTATTAAACTAGCAGTTATGAATTTTTATTTTTTAAACCAAGGTATCAAGGTAATCCAAAGCATAATCCAAAGCATCAATGGCTTTATCCATATCCGCCTTTGATACGGTAAGGGAAGCCCCGATCCTTAATGTATTCGGCACAAATCCTCCCAACAGAACCCCTTTCTCAATACATTTGGATAATATAATACCTGTAGGATTTGCGCTTAAATCACCGGCAAAACCGGTATAGCGGTCATCTTTAACAAACGGCTCTTTGGTTTCTTTATTCTTCACCAGTTCTACCTGCCAAAACATACCGGCACCGGCAACCAATCCAACAGTCTTATGTTTGGCTTCCAATTCTTTTAATTTAGCACCGAAGTATTCTCCGGCTTTTTTGGCCATTTCCGGAACATTGTTTTCAATCATATATTCCAAGTTGCCTTGAGCAGCAGCTAAAGCAATGGGATGCCCCGAGAAGGTGCTCACATGATTCCATCTCATCGTATCCATGAAATCGGCAATTTCCTTATTCACAATCACTGCTCCGCAAGGAATTTGGGAACTGGTAATACCTTTGGCTACTGTCATAATATCCGGTTTCAAATGTTTACCGTATTTTTGATGACCAAACCATTCACCCAGACGGCCAAAGCCCATTAATACCTCATCCACAATCCACAGAATGCCTAACCTTCTGGTCATTTCATAAATCTGAGGCAGGTACTCATCAGGTGGCATAATGGTTCCTGCGCCAAAGGCCGGCTCGGTAATAATCGCCGCTACCTGATCCAACCCGTGATTGAGAATCATTCTTTCCGTGGCAAGAACACAGGGAAGCTGGCTTCCGCAAGACTTGCATTCCGGGTAAGAGTGACCAAGAGAACACCGGTAGCAGAAAGGAGTTGGACAAACAAAAGCATTACCGGAATTCTGACCCGGTACCTGACGGACAAACTTATCAGGCCCTGCTCCGGATAAGTGGGAGCGACCGGCATATACCCGGTTTAATGCTACCGCTCCTCCGGTTACCCCATGGTAAGCATGCTCCCTGGTGGCAATCAAGGGCTTCCCGGTATAAAGCCGGGCTATCATACTTGCTACTTCCACAGATTCTCCGCCGGTATTGGTATAGCGGATTTTTGCCGCCCAACCGTATTCTCCTAAAATATCTTCAATGATTATTTTAGCTACCTTTGCCTTGTAGTCAGTGGTATAAATATCCCACACAAAGCCATACCGTTCCAAAGCCTCTTTCACATACTCCACTACTTTGGGATTCTTTTGCCCTACATTGACGCAATAAAGCTGGTTAAAAAAGTCCAGCAAGCGGGTGCCATCAGGCATAATCAAGTAGTCGCCCTCGGTCCTTTCAATAGGAGTCCATTGATACTCATCCTTGGTACAGAAACACTTAATTAGGTACTTGTCATTCCACTCCTCAATTTTGTTCCAGTCAATAGCTTTGCCCACATTCTCCTCCTCCTTTTTATTTTGTTAATAATTTAATATATTAAATTAACTTCCCACAGCGAAGCATTCAGCTCCCCTGTCGAAATTTCATCCTTAGTTCCATAACCTTGACAATAGCTGGTACGAAAGATAAATTTACCCCTTTTAAATTTCCGGATATAAATCCTGAATCACTTGGTTTAATCCGAATTGCTCTAATTTATTTTTGCTGGGATAAAGGGTTTTTTCATCCCACTCCATGGCCTCAATATATTCCCCTAAAAGCACTTCAGGATCCAAAGTTACTCCGGCTGTCGGTCCGGCAGGAAGAGGAGGAATACCTATTAAACGCTTGGGAAAATCATATTCCCAGAAGTTAATTCCTTCCCGCAGATTAAAAGCATGGCGCAAATATGATATTCTTTCCCCGGATTCAAGTAAATCCTTTAATTCTACATTCCATCCGGTTACCGCATTCCACGACTCCACAATATTATTAATATCCAAGGCAAAATAACTGAACAGGCAAAAACCGCCGCAATCCATTACATGGTGGATATCCGCCAGAAGTTTATGAGCTTTGCCCCGACCGGCCTGTGCCTTTTCATCAAAGGGAGGAGTCTCCAGTCCCGGAGGTATCCATGTTTCCGTTCCCTGGGTATGCCTTCCCGGAGTGGCGTCGGTCCAGTACATAGCAGTTAATCCGGGGAACAAACGCTGGTCATGCATAGGCAGTTCCTGACCTCCGATTTGCATGGCAAAATCCTTCGCATTTCCGCCAATTTTTTCCGCAGCTTTCTTAGAACCGTCTGCCAGCAGGGTACCAATACCTTCCCTTTGAGCGATCATCTCCATAAGCTTCACCATCGCCTCACTGTTCCCCCAGGTTAATTCCAAGCCACCGGTATCTTTGGCGGTAAGCAGACCGTTTTCGTAACATTCCATGGCAAAGGCCACAACTGCTCCGGCAGAGATAGTATCCAGACCGGAGCTATTACAAATATAGTTTGCCTCCACAATGGCATCCAGATCATCAACCAAACACATGGGGCCGAAAGCACCTAAAGTTTCATACTGGACAGTACGCACCAGCTTTTCTCCCCCATTTTTATCCTGAGCCCGGACAAAATTACCGCAGGATATTCCACAGCCATAACATGCCGCCTTCTTTACCTGTCGTTCTTTAAGCGCTTTTCCGCCAATCTTGGCTGCTTGAGGGAAATCTACTACTCCCACTCCACTCCAGTTTTTTACCGGGGTATCCCCTATTTCCACCAGGGTTTCCAGATCCCCCGCCGTTCCATACTCTCTTAGTCCAGATGCAAAATCTTCTTTTAGAACAGGCAGGTACTTTTTGCGTACAGCTTTCAAAGCCTCTTTATCATAAATGGGTATTTCTCCATCGCCCCGAGCCACCAAAGCCTTTAAATTCTTTGATCCCATTACCGCACCTAAACCGGACCTTCCCGCGGCATTTCCTTTTTCCGTGATAATGGCACTGATTAAGGAACATTTTTCACCCGCCGGGCCGATAGCTAAAACCCGGGCTCCGGTATACTTTTCTTTCAAGGTATCTTCTGTTTCATAGGTATCTTTTCCCCATAAAGAGCCCGCTGGGCGGATTTCTGCTTTCCCATGGTCAATCAGAATATAGACCGGCTCATCAGCACGACCGGATACAAATATCCCGTCATAACCGGCTTTCTTTAACTCCGGGCCGAAAAAACCCCCGCAATTTGCTTCACCCCATCCACCGGTTAAAGGAGATTTTCCCACCACCATAAAACGGGGAGTGATGAGGGCACCTGTGCCGGTTAGAGCTCCGGTAATAAACCCTAAAATATTCTCCGGCCCCAATGGATCTATACCCGGTTTCAGACGCTCATAAAGCTTCTTAACTCCAAAACCGTAACCCCCTAAATAATTGCGGCATAAGGATTCATTGAGTTTTTCTTCCTCAATTTTTCCTGTGGTAAGATCCACGAACAATAGTTTTCCCACATACCCATACAATTTTTTTCCCTCCTTTTGGTCACCCCATATTCCAGTATATATATACATTATTTCATTATATATGTTCAATATAAGTTTTGTAATTCCTTCTTTTATTGTCACACTTTTCTTTAAAGCAATGGAACGAGATCAAGAAAACTACATTTAATTTTCCTAATCCCGCTCCAGATCAAGGTTACTTTTTCATATTCCGCCAGGAGTTAAAGAGCATATTATAATGAAGGCGCTTGACCTACATTACTTTTAACCTCAAGTTCCGGCCATTTAATTATTTCGCCGTCTATTGTTTTCAGCGGTTTGGGAGGACAGTTGCTCTGGGTGGCAAGGCTGACTGCTACCGTCGCTAAAGCAGAAGCTGCCAAAGGAATTAAAGTGGCCACCCATTCCGGTCCGGGAAACATGGTACCCTGGCTAATCATCATAAACAAAGGTACTGCAGCCCCTGCGATCATCCCGGCCACTGCCCCGTATTCATTAGCTTTTTTCCAGTATACGCCTAAGATTAAG
>DUPU01000143.1 GCA_012838175.1 Clostridia bacterium | reverse complement strand
TACGAATAAGCATAGTTGGCATATGATTAGTTGTCATTTCGGAGATGGCTAAGACCTCTCCTGGTGATAAAAAAATATGGGGGTGAATTTAATGACAGTTAGAGGAATACATGCCGGTTCTCACAGAATTGAAGGCATCCAGCTGAATATGTTTACCTATGATGAATTGTATGAAATTCATCTGGCGACCTTGGATGTATTGTGGGATATCGGGTGTAAAGTAGAAAGTGAAGAAGCTATTGAAATTTTTGACGGAATAGGTTGTACAGTAAATAGGGAAACGGGTATAGTGAAGATACCTGCTTACTTGGTGGAGGATGCCTTAAGGTCCATTCCGAAGACTTTTAGAGCGTGTGGACGTAACCCGAAAAATGACTGGATTAATGAGCATAACCGCCCTGGATTTGTTAATTTCGGGGAAGCCATCCAATTGGTTGATCCATATACTTACGAAATTCGCAAAGGTAAAAAGAAGGACGTAGATGATGTTACCAGATTCTGCGAAGCCATGGATCAAATCATAATCTTTGAAAGGGCTTTGGGACCTTCCGAGGTGGATCCTGATGTAGCCCAAGTGCATATTGCCGAATCTTTTTACAACAATTGTACCAAGCATGCGTATATCGGCATGAACAGACCGGAAAATATGCGTGCTGTGGCCAAAATGGGTTATGTTGTGGCCGGTGGAGAAGATAAATTCAGAGAAAGACCGTTATTCTCTCAAAGTACGGACCCGGTAAGCCCTCTGGTTCACTCCAAAGGAGCCACAGACACGTTAATCCAGGCCATTCGTTGTGGTGTCCCGGCAAAAATCAACTCCATGGGTCTGTGCGGAGGGACAACCTGCGTTAACTTGGCCAGCACCTTAGTGACCCATAATGCGGAAATGCTCAGTATGTTTGTGCTGGGTCAGGCCGTTAAGAAGGGCTGCAGCCTGGTATATGGTACTTCTACTACCATGATGGATCTAAGATATACCACATCATGCGTGGGCAGTGCGGAATTGGCCTTGTTCAGTGCCGCTTGTGCAAAAATGGCTCAATTCTATAATATCCCTGTTTGGGTTGCCGGTGGGTAGACTGACAGTAAAGTTCCTGATGCCCAGTCAGCCTTTGAGTTTTGCATGACCGCTTTATTACCAGCGTTAGCAGGTGCTAACATGATATACGGTCTGGGTATGCTTGAAGGTGGTTTGACTTGGGATTATGCTATGTTGGTAATGCAGAATGAAATGGTGAAGCAGATTTTACAATGTGTTCAAGGAATTCCGGTGAATGATGAAGAAATGGCTTTGGAGGTCATTAAGCAGGTAGGACCCGGCGGTGAGTTCATTAGCCATGAACATACATTCAAGAATTTCCGTAAATTATCTGCTCCCGTTATCATGGATCGTCGTAATCGTGATGGATGGAAAGCAGCCGGAGGTAAGGACATTGTCCAGACATCTTACGAAAAGGCCAGAGAAATTCTGGAGACATTCAAACCTGAACCTCTTCCGGAAAACATCCAGAAACAATTAAAAGAAATTGTAAAGGAAGCTGAAGCAGAAACGGCTGAAATCAAAGCCAAGGAAAAAGAAGCTTCCCGTAAAGCTGTTAAAAAACAATTCTAAAATTTTAATAAAAATACAGGGAGTTGATAGGTGTCAACTCCCTGTATTTTATTTAGCTACCGCTTTTCTCTTTTCCTTTATCCTTATTAATGCAGTATTTTCTAATCAATCTGCTGGCTTTGCTTTGGCTTGTCTTTAAGGCTTTAGCCACCTCATAAGAACTGCCCAACTCCCGGTATGCTTTTTCAATAAGATTTTTTTCCACTTCATTGATGGCTTCATCTAAAGGCATTTGTCGAGGAAACATAATCACAGAATGGTTTTTAGATGCTTCTTCACGAAAATGTTTTGGTAGATGGCGTTCCTCAATAATTGTTTCCGGTGACACCACTACCAATCTTTCAATGGTGTTTTCCAATTCCCGGACATTTCCCGGCCAGGGATAATCAATTAAAATATTTAAACAGTTTTGAGAGATCTGATGGGATACTTTATACTTATTATTAAACTTATCTAAAAAAAACTGCACCAGGGGAATGATTTCTTCAGGTCTTTCTCTTAAAGGCGGTATTTCAATTTCGAATATATTAAGGCGATAGTAAAGATCTTCCCGAAATTGGCCGTTTTCCACCATTTCTTTTAGATTCCGGTTGGTAGCGGCAATGATACGGCAATTAACTTTTTGCACTTCCCTTCCGCCCACCTTAAAGTACTCGTTATCTTGGAGAACCTGAAGAAGTTTCGCTTGCATTTTCATGGGCAGTTCGCCAATTTCATCGAGAAACAAGGTTCCTTCGCTGGCTAACTCAATTAACCCCATTTTCCCTTTTTCATTGGCTCCGGTGAAGGCACCTTTGGAGTAGCCAAATAATTCCGATTCCATTAATTCGCTGGGAATGGAAGCGCAGTTAATAGGAATAAAAGGACCTTTGTTCCTGGAACTGTTTTTATGGATATATTTGGCAATAACTCCTTTGCCGGTGCCTGATTCTCCTAATAAGAGAACTGTAGAGTCTACGGCAGCAATTCTCTGAGCAAGTTCTAAAAGGTCGCACATTTTTTTACTCTGGCAGATAAAGTCGGGACTGTTCAATTCCTTTTTTCTTAACTCTTCCACTTCCATTTTATACTTTTTCAATAGTTGCATGCTTTTTTCCAATTCATATTTAATGCCTTCAGTCTCTGTAATATCTCGGGAATTTTCAACCACAAGTTCCAAATTCCCCTCTTCATCCCAAATCGGCGTAGCAGTGGTAAGTAAGGTTTTTCCGGTGCAAGTCTTTTGTTCCAAGGTAAAGCTTCTTTTTCTTTTAATGGCAATAGGGCTGACCCGAGGTCCCCAGAGCTTTTTTTCGGAAATTTCTTGGGAACTTTTTCCGATAATATCGGCAGCTTTAACACCATAGTGTCTTTCTGCAGCGTTGTTTACGTAAATAACAATACCTTCGGCGTTAGTGACATAAATCTCGTCATAGGAGTTATCAAGGATCTTTTTTAGGGTTTTATAATCAAGTTCTGTGATAGCTTTTGTTTTACTGTTAGACAAATTAATTCCCTCCTTAATCGCTGAAGATACTTTTACTACAAAAAAAAACAATTTTCATACTTATGGCTAATTTTATTATATCCTGAATTGTTTAATTGGTAAAGTCTTAAAGGAATAACAAAGGTTATGCATAAGTATATATTAAATGGAAAAAATAGTTTTGAGTACTTCTTGACTCAAAAGGAGTCAATATTGACTTGAATCTCAATTGTAAACCCCGGCAAATCCTTGATAAATAGGGGCTGGGGAAAAACATTATATGGCACGATTTTTGCTACGTTATAACAATATGTGTTGACTTCTTATGGTAAACAAAAGTTGTTGCAAGGCAATTATACATGAAAGGAGGGTAGGGAAACTTTCGATAAATCGGAAGTCAATAAACCTATTACTAGTTAGGAGGACAATATGGATACTAGTAGAATGCTAAAATTAACAGATCTAAATACGAACCAGTTGTTTTCACTTTATACGCAAAGCGAAAAGTTAATGGAAATTGCCACAGATTTGAAATCTACTATGGAATTGGCATTAGCTAGGAATCAGGTTGTAGATGCTTTTAAATTTTATGATTTAGGGGAAGTAAAAGAGGTTTATCAAATTTTCGGCGGCTATGTAAACACCAGTTTTGGAGTGTATACAGAAAAAGACGGCAAACAGTACGAGTATTTTGTCCGCAAGTACAAAAAGGGAATTCAAGAAAAAGAGATGGAATTGGAGCACTCTTTAATTGACTTCTCTATTGCCAACGGTTTGGATGTTGCCGCAGGACTCATCCGCAGCAAAGACGGGAAGACTTTTGTGTCCTTGCCGGAAGAGTTTAATGGGAAGGTAGAGAAACGTTATTTTGCCGTATATGATTTTCTGGAGGGAGAAGACAAGTATACTTGGATCGATCCCTATCTTACCGATGAGGAGTTTGCCAGTTTTGCAGGAGTACTAGCCACCTTCCATAACGCTTCACGGAACTATGATCCTAAAGGCCGGGAGAGGGTAGAACCAAAGATTTTAGAATTCTTAAAGATTCTACCTAAAACATTTAAAGACTTTAGTAAAACGGATATCCATAACAAGTTCCATAGTTTCTATTTAGAAAACCTGGACGATATATTGGAAGCTATCGACCGAGTCAATATTCCGGACGAAGATGTGGCTAAGATGCCATATAATCCGGTGCATTGTGATTATCATCCCGGCAATGTGAAGTTCAAAGACGGAAAAGTAGTAGGTATTTTTGATTTTGACTGGGCCAAAATTGACCTGCGCTTATTTGATGTATGCTTCTCCATTGTTTATTCCTGCTGTGCCTGGGAGGATCTTCCGGACGGTTCTACAGACGGGGATATCCGCCTGGACAAATGCAAAGTGTATTTACAGGCCTACCAGGATAAATTAAAAGAGTTGGGCGGACTTGAACCTCTTAATGAAACAGAGAAAAAACACTTCCCGGCGATGATGGAGGCTGCCAACATCTATTTAATTAACTGGTGCTTAAGCGCTTACTACTCAGAC
>DUPU01000142.1 GCA_012838175.1 Clostridia bacterium | reverse complement strand
GCAGGGAGGACATTTTTCGCGCGCATCATTGCTTCCATCAAGTCAGCCTGCAGCATTTCCACAGGCCTGCCCTGAACTTTATATGCAGAGGTCAGCATCGCGGCGGGAATTAAATAATGGTGCTGGGGACAGTGCATCTTCAACTGGGGGGCATCCAATAAATGCAGTACCAGTTCTGCACAGGGTGTGGTGTCCTTTTCTTGGTAAATACGAAGGCATTCCTCGGTAATGTACCTGGTAGCCTCATCATAAGATTTGAAACTCGGTTTTTGCATTTTTTGCATTTTTTGCATTTTCTCTCTCCCCTTATATTAATATTATTGCCATTTGATCGTCTTGGTTTGAATGATATTTACCAACCGGTTTAAACCTGTTACTACGATACCCACCAGGATAATTCCTGCTTTCCTCCTTGACATTCACCGCTATATGATATGATTGCTTATTAGACTAACTCTAATAGGCTACTTTAGCATACCATAATTAGGAAATGTTGTCAAACAAAAAAACAGCATAGCCGGTAATTCGTACCAAACTATGCCGCTGGTTTCATTCATCAGATTTGACATAATTCTTTTCCAGAAATTCATGCAGGGTTTTCAGGGAAAACCTTTTGTGGCCGCCTACGGTGGTATAATAAGACAGGAAACCGTCATTGCACCAGCGTCTAAGGGTCTTGGCACTCACCCCCAGGAGGCGGCAGGCATCCTTGGTATTGATCAATCGGGATTCATCCATGGTCCTCATACCTCTTTTCTTAAAATATTTAAAAATGTTCAAACAGAACATATGTTTGGTTTATGAGTTAAATTTTACCTAATTTATAGATTTGTGTCAAGGCCATAATCTCTTTAAAATTTTTCTCCTTAACTTAGGCTGCTTTTCAGGATTTCAACGGCTTTGGCCAGTTCCCCGATGCTGCTGCTTAAGGATTCCAGCTTGCCCTCAATGCGGATTAAAAGATAGGCGGAGATGGCGATGGGGAATCCCACATTGCTCACGATTTGCATCAATTCTTCCATGACTTTGCCTCCTTTCAAGATTTGTTTTTTAACGGTTCAGGTAAACAAATTTAAAAAATCTTCGGGGCAGGCGGGATATGTAAAAGATTTAGGGCTTAAGGATTTTGAGGCCTGGATTTTAATTTCAATCCAAGCCTCAAAGCCAAACCCGTTATTCCGGGTCGTACATATCGTTGGTGGTGGTATCAATAATCTTCGCGTCTTTTTTTGCCACCAGGTCACCGCCGGCCGCCGCGAAGATATTGGCGGAAATCACGGCATCCATGGCCCCTTCTATTTCAGCCTTGGTCAGGCCGATGCGGGGGTTGTCCAGTGTGATGGACATACTGGCCCCGTCCTGGGCGCCGAAGGTCAGTCTGATAACCTTTTTCGTTTCTGCCATCCCGGTCCCTCCTTTCATATAAACTTATACCGGCAATCTCTTAGCCCTCCTCGGACAGGTCGCTGTCATCAATGCGGGTGACAGCATTTAGGGTGTCGGCGCAAAGTGCGGCCAGGGCATTGGCTGCGTCAAAAACCGCCTGGTCCGGAGCATCGGTTTTCACTCGGCTCAGGGTTTTGTTTTTGTACACCGGCTTGCCTTCCTCGTCCACGCCCGTATGAAATCGAAGCCTTACTTTGCTGGAAATAGGTGTTACCAAAACTGCCATTTTTTCCTCCTCCTTTCCCCGGTTGGTCTAATATTTGCTCCTTCCGAACTTATGTTCGGTAGGATTAATTTAATTATACTGGGGAGAAAGAGCAGGTGCAAGGTGGGCGTTCGGGACAAACCCGGTCGGAAGTTGGCCTTTTTCGGACAGACAGGGAGAAAAAAATAGCGTGTCGGGGAACCGTCCCCTGACACGCGTGTTTAGGTTAAATCGGGAAAGCCAAGTTGTCTTAAGGCTTCATATAAAATTATAGCCACCGAATTGGAAAGATTAAGAGAACGCAATTGCCTTCCCATGGGAATGCGCATGCAATGCTCCCAATTGGCCTTAAGAAGCTCCATGGGGAGGCCGGCCGTTTCCTTGCCGAAAACTAAAAAATCATCCCTATGAAAAGAAAAGTCCGTATAAGTTTTTATCCCTTTGGTGGTGGCAAAAAAGAAACGGTGCTGTGGATACTTATCCCTTAATTCCTGGAAACTGTCGTAATAGTGAAGGTCCAGGTAATCCCAATAATCCAAACCGGCTCTTTTCAAGTGTTTATCATCTACGGAAAAGCCCAAAGGTTTTACCAGATGGAGGGAAGTCCCCGTAACGGCACAGGTGCGGGAGATATTCCCCGTATTGGCCGGTATTTCCGGCTCTACCAAAACAACATGCACCTTAGATCCTGCCTTCTTCCTTTTGAGCTATCACAAAGATCCTATTGCTGTCCGCCCCGGGAGGATTCAGGGAAAAGGCATGGAAAACATCAAGTACCTTAAACCCGGTACTTCTCAGAGCATCTTTCACATCTGCCAAATGATGATGTTTTTCCCGGTGCACTTCTTTAAACTTTTCGTAGTGTTGCTCCCCACGGACAAACCCGGTCACATTGATTTCCCAGATTTCTTCCGGTTTTAGATAAGATGTTTCATAGACCAGGGAAAAATCGTCCGTATCAATAAAGGATACCTCTCCTTGGGCCGTGCGGGAGTATTTTTCCACCCGGTTCAAATCAAAAATAAACAGACCTTCCTGGCTCATATTATTTCTAATCCGCTGGAAGGTTTGAACCAAATCCTCCTGGGTGAGAAGATAATTCAGCCCGTCCTGGTAACAGGTAACCAAATCAAATTCCCTGGTTAAATCCAGTTCCCGAATATCCTGCTGGAGAAAGATAATATCCAGTTCCTTTTCCGCTGCTTTCTTCCTGGCTTGCTGCAGCATGGGAAGGGAAAGATCAATGCCTGTCACCCACCAGCCCAGCTCCGCCAAGGCAATACTGGTATTTCCCGTACCGCAGGCAATATCCAATGCGCTGCCCATTTCCTTTCCATATTTTTCTGTAAGAGTTTTTATGTATTCGGCCCATCCCTGATAGTCGACGCCTTCCATCAACTGATCATAAATTGAGGCCAAACCCTGATAAATTGACAAGCATATCACCTCGACCTATATTTTAGCACAAACTATAAAAAAACGAAAGAAAAGGCTTGTCCCATATTGAAAAAATTGAAAAAATGCATTTTTTCCTTAAGGAGAGGAAAGCTAATTCCAAGGAGTGATTGAGATGCGCACGATTTGGAAAGGTGCCATTAGTTTCGGCTTAGTAAATATTCCGGTAAAATTATTCCCAGCCACGGAAAACAAATCCGTGAAATTCAACTATATTCACAAGGAATGCAATTCCCCCATTAATTACAAAAAAATCTGCCCGGTGTGTAACCGGGAAGTGACCCAGGAAGAAATTGTGCGGGGTTTTGAATATGAAAAGGGCCGTTATGTGATTATTAATGAGGAGGATATGGACAGCCTTCCCACGCAGACTACCAAAACAGTAGATATTATTGACTTTGTGGATTTGGCGGAAATTGACCCCATTTATTTTTCCAAACCTTACTTCCTGGCCCCGGCGGAGGGAGGCCAAAAGGCTTACCATTTATTAAAGGAAGCTATGAAACAGACGGGAAAAATCGCTGTGGCCAAGGTGACCATCCGGAGCACGGAAAATTTGGTTTGTCTTCGGGTTTATGAGAACACGGTGATGATGGAAACGATGTACTACCCTGATGAAATCCGCTCTCCCCAAAGTCTTCCGGAATTAAGTGGAGAAATATCCCTTCATGAGAATGAAATAAAAATGGCGAACCAGCTGATTAATAACCTGTCCGGCAAATTTGACCCCAAGAAATACAAAAGCAATTACCGGGAATCCTTGATGAAGCTGATTGAGGCCAAGGTGGCCGGGGAGCAGATTCAGGTTCCCCCCACCCCGGACCAGGGAAATGTGGTGGATTTGATGGAAGCTTTAAAGGCCAGCCTCAAAGCCACAGAAGAAAAAAAGACCCCGGAAAAGAAGAAAACCCGGAGCAAAAAGAAACTGGCCCAATCGGGATAAATGCGCTCGGGAAAAAGAAGGTTTTTAAATGTTTTATTCTCCCATTAAACCGATGGAACCAAAATCCCGGCCCCGGCCTTTTGACAGTGACCGTCACATATTTCAGGTGAAATGGGACGGGGTGCGGATTCTTTCCTTTATAAATGGAAGGGAAGTACGCCTGCAGAACCGGAAGCTCCGGGACCGCACCCTCCAGTACCCGGAAATGCAGTCCTTGTCCCAGCAGATATCCGGCCGGGAGGTAATCTTGGACGGGGAAATGATTGCTTTAAAAGACGGGAAGCCCAGCTTTTCCCGGATCCTCCGGCGGGACCTGGCCGCCCGGGGCACCAAAGAAAGGGTGCAGGAAATCCCTGTCGTCTACATGGTTTTTGACCTACTTTATGCGGACGACCGGGATTTAACCAAGCTCCCCTGGGAGGAACGGGACGGGATGCTGAAGAAATTGCTCACCCCCGGGGGAAATGTGCAGATTACGGAAAGCATTTCCGGCCGGGGCATTGATTTTTATCGGGCCGTGGTGGAAGAGGGATTAGAAGGCGTGGTGGCCAAAGAACGCTCCAGCCCTTATCTCATCGGGGGAAAAACCTCTCTCTGGGAAAAAATCAAGCCGCGGAAGGACATGAATTGCGTGGTAGGAGGCTATATTTGGGAAGGCGGGAAAATCAAATCCCTGTTAATCGGGGCTTACCAAGAGGGAAACTTAAGATTTTTGGGGAGAGCCGGCTCCGGACTGGGAGAAAAGGACTTGGAGGAATTGACAAAGGTGCTCCCCGGCCTCAGGCAAGAGGAATCTCCCTTTCTTCCTCCCCCCAAAAGGCCAAAAAACTGGTACTGGGTGCGGCCTCTTTTAACCCTGAAGGTGGAATATATGGAGTTTACCTCGGAAGGGCAGCTTAGGCACCCGACTGTAAAAGGTTTTTTAATTATGGACCCGGCGGACTGTGTGCTGGTCGGGGAATAGGTACGAAGAACTGATATCTAGAAGAACAGATATCTATATTTTGACCGGAGAATAGATACAAGGAATATATAGAGGAACAGATAACAAACCGGGAGGGAAGGAAAGGCCTATGAAAAAAGTGCAGGTAAGAATTGAAGACAGAGAATTAACCCTGTCCAATTTGGACAAGGTGTTCTGGCCGGACAAAAACGTGGTGAAAGGAGAATTAATTAATTACTACCGGGAAGTTGCCCCCTACCTCCTGCCCCATCTGAAAGACCGGCCCTTAACCATGAACCGTTTTCCCGACGGTATCACGGGGAAAAATTTCTATCAAAAGGACTGCCCGGAATCCGCCCCGGACTGGGTGACCACCGTCCCGGTAGCTTCCGGGGAAAAATCCGGGGAAAAGAAAGTCATTAATTATGTCCTGGCAGACCAAACCGCCACCCTGGTCTGGCTGGCAAATTTGGGATGTATCGAAATGCACCCTTGGCTGGCCCCCTACCAAAGATCGGAGTATCCCCAGGTTATGGTTTTTGACCTGGACCCAAATGAAGGGACAGGCTTAAAAGAAGTCCTGAAAATTGCCCCGCTCATTAATGAAGCCCTCACCCAGTTCGGGGTGAAAGGCTTTGCCAAAACCTCCGGGGCCAGCGGGCTGCATATTTATGTGCCTTTGGAACCAAAGTATACCTATAAGCAGGTGCAGCAGGCGGCCAAAACCATTGCCGGAGCCGTGGCCCGCCTTCTGCCTGATATTGCCACCCTGGAAAGAACGGTAATTAAGCGAGGCCCTCGGCTTTACCTGGACTGCCTGCAAAACGCCTCCGGAAAAACCATCGCTTCCGTGTACAGCCTCCGTCCCCATCCCGGGGCGCCGGTTTCCTTTCCCGTATCCTGGGACTTGGTGGAACAAGGCAGGGTGGACCCCCTGGAATACGATATTTACCAAGTACCCCGGATTCTAAGGAAAGAGGGGGACTTGTTCCGGGAAACCCTCACCCTACGGCAAAACATCGATAAGATCTTAAATTTTAAAACTTTTAAATAATCTCCATAGTCACATGGGTAATTTCCATTTCCTCCCCATTACTTTCAATGAAATGGGTCACATTATTTAAAATCTGATTGACATGGCCCGTATTATTGCTTACCACCGCAATGCCCAGCACTGCATGGCGCCAGTTATCCTGCTGGTCTACTTCGGCGATGGAAACATTGAATTTATTTTTTACCCGATCAATAATGCTTTTCAATATCCTCCTTTTATCCTTCAAAGATTGGGTGCCGTATAAATGCAAATCATAAATACAAGTGCCGATAATCATACTCCACCTCTGCCGCTCAAATGATGTTAGAGCATAATTTTCGCCGTTGTGTCCCGTTTTCCTTTCAAGGTTCATAAAAAATACCCGGCTTCATGGCAGCCCCTGCAGGTGCCAAACCGGGCAGCATTAAGATTATAAGTATTAAAATCTGCCTAAACAAAAAAGTTCTAACTCCGGTTCCTATATTAAAACAACGGCGAGTTAGAACCTTTATGATAAACTTTAGTTTAGCATATATTAATAGGTTTAGGCCAATTTTTCAATTTTAAATACAACGGGGCGGATTCCGTCAGTACAACAGGCAATCATCGTTTTATCATCTTTCATCCATCCGTCAAAAATTTCTCCGGCAAAGTTTCCGCCGGCCAGAAACGATGCTACATATGGAAGCAGATCATGCCATGCCCAATCACAAAACCCTTCCGGTTTTTCCAAACCGGCAATAAATTCCTGTCCTTCATGAAAAACTTCACAAACACCAACTTCGCCCTGGCAATATTCTTTTGCTAGGTCCTCATTTAACATTAATTTTTCAACAGTAATCTTACATTTAGCCATGATAAATTCTTCCCTTCTAAATAATCTGGTGTATAGATATTTCTTTTGTTATGGAAACATGCCCTTCCTTAAGTGTAAGTAAAAAAAAGAGATTTAAAGCCCTAAGTTTCTTTTTATAGATCTTAGGGCTTGTTAGAGTTTATTTAATAAAAACTATACTAAAGAAGCATCAGCGATTCCTTCTTCAGCGTAATAAGGATTATTGCAAGCTTTTCTCCAGGGATTTGTCGTATAGGCCATGCGCAATGCCTCTCCTAAAGCATGAAAAGCTGATTCCCAAGCATGATGGGCATCTCTGGATTTTAGAAAATCAAGATGTAATGTTGCAGGGAATCCCTGGAAAAATCCTTCCATAAAGCCTTCCAGGTCTGCTGTTTGAAGATCTTCCGCCATTTCAAATCGTTTTACCTGGTCGGTATAAGAGATGAAGGTATTACGACGTCCTTCCATACTTACCATTGCTCTTACTAATGATTCATCCAAACCAAAAAGTCCCCATCCGTTAATGTTGATTCCTTCCTTATTAAGTTTTCTATAAAACAGCTTTTTCAGCGCCGCACCAAGGGTAATTGCCACGTCTTCAGCAATTGTATGGGTAGAACGCCATTTTCCACAAACCACTGTACAACCAATAGACATACACATGCCCCAGGACAAGGTATCCAACATATGATCTAAAAAATGAATAGTTGTATTTGGACGCAACTCAGGTTTATATTCTGTGGATACCTCCACAATAATATCTAATTCGTGAGTTTTCTTCTGCATTTTTACATAAGTATCAGTTTCCTTGTGCAATGTAAATAATTGTGCCATTTTTTCCTCCCCTTACAATTTTAATTTATTAGTTGTTTTTGAACATTTTTCAGTTCCTTGACACTTTACCTCTGGGTTCCGTTATTAATAATAGTTTATTATTTAAATTGTTAGCTCAATATTCTTTCTAAATTGTAATATTAAATACAAGATAAAAAAAGCCCCATCTTTAGCGGTTTCATTCCAAGAGTTATCAGCAGCAAGGAAAAGAAGTTAAAAAAATACCCGGTTTCATGGCAGCCCCTGCAGGTGCCAAACCAGGCAGCATTGATTTTTTAGCCGGTTTTAATGCAATAACCTTTTGGCGGTTAAAGCATACTCCGTGCCCAAAGCCCCTTGGGAATCCACCTCAAACCCGTTCTCACGCAAAACCTGCATCAGTTCCCGGGCGTTATGGGCCTTTTCTTTTTCCAGGATGATCATCACATAATCATCACCTTTGATTCCCGGCAGGGTCCGGGCCAGGGTTTCCAGGTGATTTTTCGTTACTTCCGGCCGAAAATCCAGAAATATATCTCCCATAACCTACCCCCCACATTTTATAGTATTCTTTCATATAGACTGCTCATCCCGGTACAAAGTTATTCCCTATGGGACATAATTAAAATTAAAGAAATAAATAGCTTATTCTTTCAAATATATTTATGAAATATGATGTTTATATTTTCTTATCAAAATAAAGGATCTCCCCCGTCACAGTGTCCCCCACATGCAAAATGCCGCAGGAAGGCCGAGGCTCCCGCCGGGGGTCGGTGCAGGAACCGGGATTAAACATGAGCATCCCGTCAATTATTTCATTAAAAGGCCGGTGGCTGTGGCCAAAGACCACACAGTCCACCTTTTCCCCCTCAAAAGCCTTTCTGGCCCGTTCCATGGTGGTGCCGGAAGAACCATTCCCGTGAATTAAGCCAATTTTTTTATTCCCGGTGGTGATAATTTTTTTAAGGGGCAGTTTAAACCGGGTAAATGATTCTTCCACATCCATGTTCCCCCGCACCGCCTCCACCGGGGCCAAACAATTTAAATCTATCAAAACACTTTCCTCCGCAATATCCCCTGCATGGAGAATCAAATCCACCTGGGAAAAGGCCTCCCAAATAAATCGAGGCAAGGCTTTTCCCCGGTAGGGAATATGGGAATCGGAAAGAACGCCGATTTTCACTGGAATTCATCTTCTTTCGGAAGGATTTTTTTATTAGTATTATCTTAACCTTAAGAATATCTTTAGTCAAATTTTTCCTTGCTTTTCCCAACTTCAACCCTTTTCACAGTGTCTTTGCCGACTTAACACATATTTTTTTCGGCAAATGAGATGATAAATAATGAGCTGCCGCTTTAATTAGATTTAAAACTAAATTTTCAAACAAAAACTAAGAGGAGGAATAAGATGGCCCAAGAATTCAGAAGCTGGCGGGTGGGAGGCCTGGATACCAACGAATCAAAGATTCACTTGCAGCGTTCCTTAAGGGATATGAAAAGCATTGAGGATGTGGACGTAAATATGCTGGAGAGGACGGTGAACTTCTCCTTCAACCCTCGCACCATTGACGAGGAATTCATTAAAAATACCATTAACACTTTAGGCTACTCCTTTTTAGGAGACAAAACCCCCAAACATTGAATAGTCTATAATAATATAATATTGATTATCAGATACAAACAGCCCGGAAAACAAGAGCACGTCTCCTGTTATCCCGGGCTGTTTTTCGAGTCTGATTATTTCAAATTTAAATGAGAAGAAAATTAGCGCACTTTGCGCAGCACATCGTCATGATAGGCAACTCTTAAGGATATTTTATCCAGCTTATTCTCAATCCGTTCTAAACTGTCCATAATCCGGTTATTAATGTCAAATTGAACCTCTCTGGCATCAAATAAGGCCGCTATCTTTCTTCCGTGATCTTCTTCAATACGGGCAAGTTTTTCTTTAATTTCTGCCACATCATCTTTGGTAGCCATATTGGCTTCAATCTTTTCAAAGCGATTTTCAAATTCTACATGCTTTTCTTTGATTTCTGCAATATCTTTTTTAGTAGCCATATTGGCTTCAATCTTTTCAAAACGGTTTATAAATTCTTTGTGCCTTTCATCTATTTCTTTAAAACGGTTTGAAAATTCGGCATATCTTTCCCCGTTGATTCTATCCGATTCTTCCAAGCGATGAGAAAATTCTTGTTGGGTTTGTTCCATTCTTTCAAAACGATCAGAAAATTCTTTTTGAGTTTGTCCCAAACGACTTGAAAATTCTTTTTGAATTTGTTCTATTTTTTCAAAACGGTTAGAGAACTCTATATACATTTTTTCCATTAATGATAAGATTTTTTCTTCATTGGTCATAAAAAACATCCTTTCAAACATGCATATAAAATCCAAATTCCTCTTCAATCCTATCATATATAACCATAATTAACAAGTTTTAACTTTGGTTATTTTTAGTTATTAAATCATTTTATGCGATATCCAAAGCTCTTTCCAGCTCTTCCGGCCCGCATATATAACTTAAGCCCCGGCTTTAACCGGGGCTTATGCCATCAAACCATAAACCTAAACATATCCCATCTATATAAAAACAGCGATTGTTCGATTATAATTTGACAACGTTAGCAGCTTGTGGTCCGCGGGGACCTTCTACTATTTCAAATTCCACACTTTGTCCTTCGTCTAAAGTTTTAAACCCCTCACTTTGAATTGCAGAGAAATGGACGAAAACATCACTGCCGCCTTCTCTTTCAATAAAGCCAAAACCTTTCTCCGCGTTGAACCACTTAACTTTGCCTATCATAGGGTACCTCCTAAAAAATAATATTACTGAGGCTTATTTTACTAAGCTCACCAATTATATCACGAAAAAAAGGTATTTTCAATTATCATTATCTCATTAAATTTTATCCCCGGGGCAGGAGCTTTTTATGCATGCTTCACTTTGCCATTTTTCTCAAATTATCGTTGCTTTTTCAAAACCAAATATGTATAATTAAGTTACCTAATGTTTACAATTCCTAGGTCGTTTTCCATAATCCTTCTTTGGATTTGAAACCACCCCAGGTAATGGAACAATAGGAAACCCCAAAGAAGGAGGTATGGTTATGGCCTTTCAAGACAAAGTTTTAACGTGCAAAGATTGTGGTACTGAATTCATTTTCTCTATTTCCGAACAGGAATTCTACGCAGAAAAAGGTTTTCAAAATGATCCCGCCAGATGTCCTGAGTGCCGCGCCGCCCGGAAGCGCCAGCGTAACGGAAACCCCCGCGGAAACCGGGAAATGTACACTGTTGTCTGTGCTGAATGCGGTGTCGAAACTCAGGTGCCTTTCAAGCCCAACAATGACAGACCTGTTTATTGCCGGGATTGTTATCAGAAGCAAAGACAATATAGTTTCTAGTTTTATTTGCATTTTTTGCACCATAAGAAAAACAGCCTTTCGGGGCTGTTTTTTTATTTTTTTATTTTTATATTCCATCCTTATAATATATAATATGCTATTCATGATTTTTCATAGTTTTTTTCCCGGCCCTAGATTCCTAAAATATCCCGAATGGCCTGCTTAATACCGGATTTTTCAATGACCCGATTATAAACAACCGGTCTTTTATCCAGGTCTTTTAAAGCCCGGTGAATGGGCATTCCGGTAATGCGGTGCAGTTCCTGAAGAACGGAAAACTCGTCCTTCCCGGTCACCGCCTCCTTTCCGGCAATGGCCTCCAGTACGGCTTGGTTGAATTTATAAGGGTTGGCGGTGGCATCGATGATGGTCTTGGTTTGATCCCCGGTCCTTTGGGCATAATTCCGGTAAACCCGCACCCCCACCCCGGTGTGGGTGTCTAAGAGGTATTTCTTATCCTCATAAGTTTTCTTAATTTCCTGCAAGGTTTCCTCATCTCCGGTAAAATCGCCGATAAAAAGATCCTGCCATCTTTGGCGGTACTCCTCATCCACTCGGAAGAATCCTTTATCATGCAGTTCCCGGTACCAAGCGGCAATCTTTTCACTGTCGTGGCCGGATATTTCAAATAAAAAGCGTTCAAAGTTGCTGGAAATCAGAATATCCATGGAAGGGCTTATCGTTCTATAAAACTCTCTTCTCCGATCATAGACCCCGGTATTGAACACGTCCGTCAAGACATTGTTTTTATTGGAAGCGCAAATAAATTTTTGCACCGGCAGACCCATTAAATAGGCATAATACCCAGCTAAAATATTGCCAAAGTTCCCCGTGGGCACCACCACATTGATTTTCTCCCCGATGGTGATTTCCCCGGTTTTTAGCAGTTGGGCATAACCCCAAAAATAATAGACAATCTGGGGTAACAATCTCCCCCAATTAATGGAGTTGGCGGAGGAAAAAACCATCTTCCGGGAGGCCAAGAGCCGGTTAAACTCCGGATCGGCAAAGGCTTCCTTCACCGCCGACTGGCAATCGTCAAAATTCCCCTTTACAGCAACCACAGCCACATTATTTCCTTCGGCGGTGGTCATTTGCAGCTCCTGCACCTTGCTTACGCCGCCGTACGGGTAAAAGACAATAATTCTCACCCCGGGTACGTTTTTAAAGCCTTCTAAGGCTGCTTTTCCCGTATCCCCGGAGGTGGCTACGGGAATGATCACTTCTTCCTCGGACCCGGTCTTTTCCACTGCTTTCACCAGGAGCCGGGGCATAATCTGCAGGGCCATATCCTTAAAGGCGGCTGTAGGGCCGTGCCATAGCTCCAGGATATATGTTTCACGGTCCAATTTTGCCAAAGGGGCGATGTCCGGGTGGTCAAAATTAACCAAATTATAGGATTCATTAATAATATCTCTGATTTCCCCTCCGGTAAAATCGTCCAAATAAAGTTCCAAAACACTTTGGGCTACTTCCCCATAAGTTTGGCCGGCCATGGCCTTGATTTTTTCTTGGTCCACTAGCGGTATATTTTCCGGTACAAATAACCCGCCTTCCGGCACCATCCCCAGGCGAATGGCCTCTGAGGCAGAAACAGGATGATAATTCCCTCGTGTACTGATATACATTTACATACCTTCCCCCTAAATTTTCTAAACACATCTATTATACCGAAAAAAATCCCATCTAAACAGAGTAAATTTAAATTTCCCCCCGCCCGTGACAGGGGACGGTTCTTTGACACGTTCACCATCGGGACGAAGTTTTGTCAGGGGACGGTTCTCACACACGTCCCCATGTTAGGAGATGGTTCTTTGACACGAAGTAAATGAGCTTATAACGAGGGAGGCTCTCTGGTGTTTTTGTTTGCGTGTCAAAGAACCGTCCCCTGACACGGAGAAACGAAATAAGCCTTTTGGTTCCTGTTTTGCAGGCCAAAAGGCTTAACCGTCATCGTGGGTTACTTGAATATCAATCACCCTCTCTATGTATGGTTTTTTGCCACCCTATTTACATTTAAACCAAGAGATTATTCCGGACTCCGTAGTAACTCATTAACATAAGCAGGTTCAGTTCATTTTCCAATTTATTATTCTTCCTATTACTTGCTAATTTCACTGAAGTTCTTGTCATTTAAATCACCTCCTTCATTGGTTGTTGATAGCTTGTTACTTTTTTCACTTTCTTGGTTAAAAATAAATTCTGGGTGCAAATCCCAATTTAGATGAGCTTTATTTTACCAGCAGATTATTTCTGATTCCATAGTTCTGCTTCATCATATAGATGTTATACTCCCGACCCAGTTTTTCAATTTTCTTGTCTTCGGATATTCTTTTTGTTTTCTTTTTATTCATTATGAGCGCCTCCTTTAATTATTACTTTTTCCGGAATATCTTTTACTATAATATACTAGCAAATAACGTGCCAAAAACGAGAATACAAGAAAGTATTTGAATAAAAAGAGTTTGAATGATAAAATCTATTTTTTAGAAAAATTTAGTTCGGATATATGTACGGTGTTTTTTCAGAATTGTTCGTAAATCAGTATATGTATTGAATTCGTTATTTTGTACAAATTCGTCTTTATGTACTTCTAAGCCTATTATATATGAAAATTTTCACAAATTCAACCTTGCTTATCATAACTTAACAATGTTACAATATAAATGACAAGAATTTAAACATGGTTTTGGAGGTGGCAATATGCCTGTTAATGTAGTATCCACGATTAAAGGGTTATGTCGGGGGTGTTATGCATGTATTCGCCACTGTCCTGCCAAAGCTATTAAAGTAGAAGACGGCCAGGCAACTGTGGTTCCGGAATTATGTATCTGTTGTGGCCACTGTGTAGAAGTATGCTCCCAAAATGCGAAAATAATTCTCAGCGGGATTGAAAAAACCGAACAAGCACTAAAATCCGAAAAACCTATTGCTTGTTTAGCTCCTTCTTTCGTCGCCCAGTACTCCAATTACCACCCGGGGCAAATTATCAGTGCTATTAAAAGGCTGGGCTTTACCGAAGTGTGGGAAGTTGCCTTTGGGGCGCGCTTAGTTACTCAAGCCTATGCTCAAAAAGTTCTAGATGGGAAAGAAAAACGTTGTTATATTTCCACCTCCTGCCCGGCAATTATCAACTTAGTGGAAAAACACTACCCGGACTTTATTCCCTATTTGGTACCCATTGTTTCTCCGATGATTGCCCTGGGCAAATATTTGAAGACACTTTACGGAGATAAATGCCGTGTGGTATTTATCGGTCCTTGTGTGGCCAAAAAAGACGAGGCGGAAGATGCCATGGTGTTAGGTGCCATTGATGCCGTACTGACTTATCAGGAATTGGATCATCTTTTTCAAAACTCCAAAATAGATGTAGACAAGCTTCCCCCCAGTGATTGGGACAATCCCCCTGCCGGCCTGGGAAGGGTTTACCCCATTTCCGGAGGCTTGTTAAAAAGCGCCGGTATTAATCTGGATCCTCTGGATTATGAATATATTAAAATAGAAGGTCAAGAAGATTGCATTAATTTTATTAAGAACATCAACCAAACCGGAAATTCCCTGAAATTTGTGGATATGCTTTTTTGTGACGGCTGTATCAGCGGTCCCATGATAAAATCGGATTTAAACAAATTGGAAAAACAAAAACTGGTGGCGGAATACACCCAAGAAGGCACTAAAGAAAGTAGCCCGGAAGATTCGGAAATCACCATACCGGAAGGGCTAAAACTGAACCGGAATTTTCGCAACCGCAGCCTGAAACAGATTGCGCCTACGGAATCCCAAATCAGGGCAGTATTAACGGAGTTGGGCAAGTTTTCTCCGGAGGATGAGTTAAACTGCGGGGCTTGCGGATACAACAGCTGCCGGGAAAAAGCCGTCGCCGTTTTTCACGGGCTGGCGGAAAACAAAATGTGTCTTCCTTTTCTAATTTCGAACCTGGAATCACATAACGTACATTTAAGAAAACAATTAACCACCACCGAGGGCATCGAAAACATGATCGGCAATTCTGCGAAAATGCAAAAAATATATGAAATCATTAAAAAAGTAGCCCCCACTGACAGCACAGTACTCATCAGAGGTAAGAGTGGTACGGGTAAGGAATTGGTAGCTACCGCCCTTTACCAAAAAGGTCTGAGAAAGAAAAATAATTTCGTCAGTATTAATTGCGCCGCTTTGCCGGAAAACTTGTTGGAAAGCGAACTCTTCGGACACACCAAAGGAGCCTTTACCGGAGCGGTGAGTGAAAAGAAAGGATTATTTGGCGAGGCTAACGGAGGGACCCTGTTTTTAGACGAAATCGGCGATTTAAGCCCCCACCTCCAGGTGAAACTCCTCCGGGTGTTGCAGGAAGGAGAGTATTTAAGAATCGGGGAAACCGTTCCGAGAAAATGTGATGTGCGCATCATCGCCGCCACCAACCAAAACTTGGAAGAACTTATTGAAGAAAAAAAATTTCGGGAAGACCTGTATTATCGGTTGAATGTGGTCACCATTAACCTGCCTGATTTACAGGAAAGAAAAGAAGACATCCCTATTCTGGTCAAACACTTTTTAGATAAATTTAATAAAAAACATGGGAAAAATGTTTTCACCGTGAGCAAAGAAGCCATGACCACCCTGGTTAATGCCAGCTGGCCGGGAAATGTACGGGAACTGGAAAACGCCATTGAAAGAGCGGTAATTCTTTGTGAGGGTACGGAATTGAAATTAGACGACCTTCCCCCTTCCTTAGTTCATGAACACCGCAAAGACCTGATATTGGAAGATACGGCCGCAGGTGCGGATTACCATAATGCAGTGGAAAATTATAAAAGGCTCCTCATTACCAGAGCATTGGAACAAGCCAACGGGATTCAGGCTCAGGCAGCCCGGCAACTGGGCATCGGACGGAGTACCTTAAACGAAATTATCAAAAAATTAAACATTTCCCTGGATAGTTTTAAGAAAAAATAAAGAAAAATTTATGTGGCCTGCCCTCTTTTTAGAGAGCAGGCCACATTGTTTCATACCATGAATTACATTTTGTTTCTCGGTGTATAACTTGTATGGAGCAAATGGTGAGATTTTTCGCCCAGGGGTTTCTCCAAAAACTCCTTATAAAGAGTCTGTATGGCCGGATTTTCATGGGATTTTCTTATTTTCATGGCAGAATCGCCTTCATAGATTCCCTCCATCCGTTTTGCCCTGATTTCCATATTCGTGGGAATTGGCTGGCCTCCCCCACCAATACATCCTCCGGGACAACACATAATCTCGATAAAGTGATAATCCGCTTCGCCGGATTTCACCTTTTCCATTAGTGCCCTGGCATTGGATATCCCGCTGGCCACGGCAACTTTCACCGCGATATCGCCCACCTGAACAGTGGCTTCTTTCACCCCGTCCAAACCCCGCACATTATAGAAATTAATGTCTTCCAAGGGTTCTTTAGTGGCAACTTCATATACTGTCCTTAAAGCCGCCTCCATTACTCCCCCGGTAGCCCCGAAGAGAAGTGCGGCGCCTGTGGAAATTCCCAAGGGATCATCATAATTTTCTTCCGGCAACATGTCAAAGGATATTCCGGCCTGTTTGATCATGCGGGCCAGTTCCCTGGTGGTAAGAACATAATCCACATCCCGGTATCCGCTGTCGTTCATTTCCGGTCTTTGGGATTCAAATTTTTTCGCCACACAGGGCATGATAGACACGGAAACAATGTCTTCCGGGTTAATTCCTGCCTTTTCGGCATAATAGGTTTTCGTTAATGCACCAAACATCTGCTGAGGAGATTTGCATGTAGAAAGGTTTGGCAGCAGCTCAGGATAAAAGGTTTCAATAAAATTGATCCACCCCGGGCTGCAGGATGTCATCATCGGCAGATTCTTTCCTTCCTGCAACCTTTGCAGAAACTCATTCCCCTCTTCCATAATGGTCAGGTCCGCAGTAAAATCTGTGTCAAATACCTTGTCAAAACCTAACCTTCTTAATGCAGCCACCAGTTTTCCGGTACTAATCGTTCCCGGTTCTTCCCCAAATTCTTCGCTAATGGCCACCCGAATGGCAGGAGCAGTTTGCACCACCACATGTTTTTGGGGATCGCCCAAAGCGGCCCAGACTTCATCCGTGTATTCTTTTTCGTGCAGGGCCCCGGTGGGGCAAACTAAAATACATTGTCCGCATTGGATACAAGGAGATTCCGCCATGGTCTCATGGAAAGGAGAACCGATGACCGTCTTCATTCCTCTTTCCAAGGGAACTACGGCATGCACGGTTTGAATCTTTTCGCACACACTTACGCAACGGCGGCACAAAATACACTTCTCCGGATCCCGCACCAAAGCAGGAGTGGATTCATCCTTACTATATCTGCTT
This sequence comes from Clostridia bacterium, assembly GCA_012838175.1. GTDB lineage: Bacteria > Bacillota > Dehalobacteriia > Dehalobacteriales > Dehalobacteriaceae > DUPU01. The sequence continues at coordinate 2,667 of DUPU01000142.1, read as the reverse complement.
TTCCCCCGCTCGAACCGGATTTCTCTGATACCTACCCTTTCGGCTACTTCCTGCAGCTCACAATTCTGATTGCGGATACATGAGGGACAATTGTAGTTATGATCGCTTAAAAGAAGCTCTACATTTAATTTACGTGCCCTTTGTACCCGGGGGGTATTGGTATGGACTACCATGCCTTCGGATACCTGGGTAACACAGGCTGCACTTAAGGTACGCGCACCTTCCACCTCTACCACGCAGACCCGGCAGGCTCCGATTTCATTAATTTCCTTCAAATAGCAAAGAGTAGGAATATTGATGCCAAGTTTCTTTGCCGCATCTAAAATAGTTTTTCCTTCTTCAACTTGTACTTGCTGGTTATCTATAGTCAGTGTAACCATTCCCGCTAATCCCTCCTAGACTTGTCCTTCCTTTTCGGCTTATTTTTTCACATCGCATCTTAGGCAGCGACAGGCTTCTTTTACCGCTTCTTCCTCGGTATAACCCAGTTCCACCTCAGTAAATCCATCCAGCCTATTCTCTAAAGGAAGAACGCTCATTTGATACCTGGGCTGTTCTTTTTCCATAATTTCCCCGGAAAGCTTTCTTTCCACGTGGATTTTAGGAATTATATCACCGTCTCCTCCCAGGTAGCGATCGATATTGGCTGCCGCCTCTTTTCCTCCCTTGATGGCTTCCACCACCGTCTTCGGCCCGGTGATAGCGTCTCCGGCTGAGAAAATACCTTCCACAGAGGTTAAATAGGTCCCCGGTTCAACTTCAATTCTGCCCGGTTCAACAACCTGTACCCCCGTTCCTTTCAGGAACCCACGCTTTAAGGTTTGTCCTATCGCCACTATAACCATATCCACCGGCATGGTAATTTCCGAACCTTCAATGGGAATGGCCTTTCTCCGGCCGCTCATGTCAAAGTTGCCGCCCCGCATCCGGATGCATTCCAAGGCCTTAACTTTGCCGTTTTCACCGATAATATTTTTATAATTAAGGTGAGTATGAATAATAATGCCCTCGTTTTCCGCCTCCTGCACCTCTTCCCGCATGGCAGGCATATCTTCCTTGGCCCGGCGGTAGACAATATGGACCTCTTGGGCGCCAACCCTTAAGGCACAGCGCGCGGCATCTATGGCCACATTGCCTCCACCGATGACAACCACTTTTTTCCCGGTCAGATTGGGTACAGGCCCCAGATTAATACTGGTTAAGAAACTAAGGCCGGATACCACACCTTCCAAATCCTCGCCCGGCAGATTCAATTTATATTCCAGTTGGGCACCGACAGCGAGGAAGATTGCCTTATAACCGTCTTTCTTTAATCTTTCCAGGGTAATATCTTTATCTACCCCTACTCCACAATTGGTGCGTATTTCCACACCGAGAGCCTTAATGGTATCGATTTCAGCCTGAAGTTTGGCCTTGGGCAATCGATATTCGGGAATCACCGACGCCAGCATTCCCCCGGCAATGGACTGCTCTTCAAAGATAGTCACCTGGTAGCCTTTTTTAGCCAAGTAATAAGCGCAAGTTAGACCCGCCGGTCCGGAACCCACAACGGCTACCTTAATATTCTTCTTAATCACCGGAACAGTTTCTTCCAAAGGCCCATGTTCAAAGGCATAATCCGCTACAAACCGTTTTAGGTTCCTAATGGCAATGGGATCGTCAATTTTTGCCCGGTTGCACTTGCCTTCACAAGGATGGTGACAAACGCGACCGCAGATTAACGGCAAGGGATTATCCCTCTTAATGAACCGGTAAGCTTCCACGTATTTATGCTGCCGAATCAAGTCTACATAAATGGGAATATCAATACCCGCTGGACAGCTGTTGTGGCAAGAGGAATGGAACATGGTGGCGCAAACCGATGCCCGACAGTATTTATCTTTAATATGCTCTTCGTATTCCTCCCGGAAATAACGGATGGTGCTTAACACCGGATTAGGAGCACTCTGTCCCAAGCCGCATAAGGCGGAATCCTTAATGCTTTGGCCCAGTTCTTCCAATAATTCAATGTCCCCTTCCCGGCCTTCTCCCTTGGTAATCCGGTCCAGAATCTCCAGCATCCGCGCCGTACCGCTCCGACAGGCGGTGCACTTGCCGCAAGATTCATCTTTAATAAAGTCCAGGAAGAATTTGGCCAAGTCCACCATACAGGTATCCTCGTCCATGATTACTAATCCCCCGGAACCCATAATGGTTCCCAGCTCAGACAGAGACTCATAATCAATGGGAACATTCAAATGCTGGGCCGGGATACATCCTCCCGACGGCCCTCCCGTCTGGGCAGCCTTAAACTTTTTGCCTCCGGGAACACCGCCGCCCACATCAAAAATTACTTCACCCAGGTTGGTCCCCATAGGCACTTCAATCAAGCCGTTATTGACGATTTTACCCGCCAGGGCAAATACTTTTGTCCCCTTGCTTTTTTCCGTGCCGATGGAGCTAAACCACTTCCAACCGTTTCTAATGATGGCAGGCACATTCGCAAATGTTTCCACGTTGTTGATAACGGTAGGCTTGCCCCATAATCCGGATTGGGCAGGGAAAGGCGGTTTAGGCTTGGGTTCGCCTCGCTTTCCTTCAATGGAAGCAAGGAGAGCCGTTTCCTCCCCGCAGACAAAGGCGCCTGCCCCCAGGCGGATTTCCAGGTCAAAACTGAAATCTGTGCGG
>DUPU01000141.1 GCA_012838175.1 Clostridia bacterium | reverse complement strand
ACGTCTTGCAATACCTTGGCCGGAGGTCTTTTGAAAGGATCTCCGTAACCTCCGCCGCCACCGGTGATAAATCTGACCAAATCACCCTTTTTCAAAGGATAATTGGAATAAGTTGAGCCCCGTACCGGTTCAGATTCACCATCCTTATAAACTTCAACCACATTAGGTGAACCGTCTTTGCCTCCGGCAAATCCCCAGGGAGCATATTTATGCCGGCTGGCAATGGTAGTAAGTTCTCCCGTAGAATTTAACAACCTGTAATCCCGGATTAAACCATGTCCACCCATAAATTCTCCTGCTCCGGAAATCGGATTAAAAGAATACTGTTCTACCAGAATGGGATATCTAAACTCAGCAACTTCCGCCGGAATAATAAATGTTTCACCGTCGGCAATAGCCACCAAACCTCTTTCTCCGTCCTTATTATAGCCGGCTCCCCAGCCACCGGCCTGTGGCTCGCAGAGGACAAAGGGTTTCTTGGTTTTATCATCGATACCGCCTAAAATTGTCCCTACAATACTTAGGAAATGCCCGGCGGTAATCCGTTCAGGTATCACCGGTGCCAATGCTTTGGCGACCAGGTCGGTGGCAAACTGAAATGCTTCCCAGTCACAGGAAACTGGCGCCGGGGAAACTGCGGAAAACACCGTTCCTTCCGGAACAATTACTTTTAACGGAGAATAAAAGCCCTCATTAGCTTCGGCATGAGGATTCAACAAAGCTTGGAGCATAATCCGACCGGCGGAAAGAGTTCCATATATGCTGCAGTTGATGGGAGCCGGTACCTGGGCATCAGAACCGGTATAGTCCAAAATAAACTCTTCATCCGTTATGGTTACCTTCACCCTCACATAAACATCCGGAATCCCGTTGGAACCTGTATCAATATAGTCCTCAGCTTCAAAGCTGCCCTTCGGCAAGGCGGCTAATTCCTTTAAAGCCAGTTTCCGGCCGTTTTCCAGCAAGGTTTCAATACTTTCCAGAACGGCGTCTCTTCCGTACTTTTCAAAAATCTCCACTACTCTCCGCCCAGCAACCTTTAAGGACGCTGTCTGCGCGTATAAGTCCCCCAGGGTCATTTCCGGCGTCCGGCAGTTGGATTCAATGATATCACGGACAGCTTCATTTAATTTACCTTCATCATAAACCTTAATCACAGGGAAACATAATCCTTCTTGGTAAATCTCTGTAGCATCGGTGGACCAGCTGCCTAAGCTTTTTCCGCCAATTTCATTCCAGTGCCCTTTATTGCTGGCAAATGCCACCAGTTCCCCTTTATAGAAGATAGGTAACACAGCCGCCACGTCGCAAAGGTGGGTAGCACTTCCGGTATAAGGATCATTGGTAAGGAAAATGTCTCCCGGCTTAATATCTTCCAAGGGGAATTTTTTCAATACTGACTGCACCGAGTAAGTAATGGCACCTAAAAACATGGTAGCGCCATTAGCCTGACCGATAAGATTACCCTTGGCATCTGTAAGGCCGCAGGCACAGTCCAGCACCTCATAAATAATGGTACTTTGACTGGTACGCCCCCAGGTAATAAACATTTCTTCAGCAGCTGCAATTAATCCCTGTGCAATATTTTCCCGTGTAAAGGGATCTATCTTAGCCATTTACCTGCACCCCCGTTTGAATAATCAGATTGCCGTACTCGTCAACCTCCAATGTTTGTCCAGGGCAGAGTACTGTAACCGACTTGGACTCTTCCACCGCTGCCGGCCCTTCAATTTTATGACCGGGCCCCAGCAATGTCCGATCCCATACCTTACTCATTAAGCGTCCATGTTCCTCAAAATCAATATATCTTTCTCCTTTTAGGGCTTTTTCCAGTGGCCCGGAGGAAGCAATCTTTTTAATTTCAGGTTTTTTCACCACGCCAAAAGCGGTCAGGTTAAAGTTTACAAACTCTGCCGCCGCAGATTCCATACTAAATGCGTAATGCTGATGGTGCAGACGGTCAAAAGATTTTCTCGTCAAGTTTACACTTTCCATGTCCACGTAACCGCCTCTCATAGGCGTGGTTACCGCATGTTCCTGGCCCACATACCTAAGGTCGGCCGTACGCATAAAGACAATGTTTTCCTCAGCAATATTCTGCTCTTTAAAGATCCTTCTGGCTTCCTCTTCCATCTCATTATAGATGGTATTGATTTTGTCCAGATCCGCCCCTTCTACCGGCATAATTTGAGTTTGAATAAAGTCTTGTCTCAAGTCCGTCACCAACATGCCCCAAGCAGAGAAAGTTGCCGGCAAATTGGGAATAATTAACTTCTTCACCTTCAACTCCGCTGCCAGGAAAGGACTTAGCACGGCACCGTTTCCGCCCATAGCCACCATGGCAAATTCCCTGGGGTCGTAACCCCGGCGCACGGAAACCAATTTCAAAGCATTCATCATATTGCTGTTTGCAGTTTTTATCACTCCCATAGCCGCTTCTTCCACGCTGATACCAAAATGATCTGCAATAGGCTGCATGGCCTTTCTGGCCAGATCCATGCTGACTTTAAACTGGCCGCCCAGGAAATTGGCCGGGTCGATACGCCCGCTGATCAGGTTGGCATCGGTAAGGGTAGGCTGTGTTCCGCCTAACCCGTAACAAGCCGGCCCCGGGTTGGCACCGGCACTTTGGGGACCTACTTTTAATACTCCAACTTCGTCAATCCAGGCGATACTCCCGCCCCCGTTTCCGATTTCAATAATATCTACCACAGGGCTTTTTACCGGGTATCCGGCAAATCTTGGTGTCCACTCCAATTTGTATTCGGTAGTCACCTTAACTTCATTGTTGCTGATTAAAGAAGTCTTCGCGGTGGTTCCCCCGATATCAAAGGTAATGATATTCTTTTCCCCAATAATTTTCCCCAGCTCATTAGCTCCGATTACCCCGCCTACCGGGCCGGATTCAATCAGGCTGATGGGTACCTCTTTTGCCCGGGCAAAGGTAGCCGTGCCACCGTTAGACTGCATGGCATGAGGTTCTTCCTTAAGGCCCATTTTGATCATTTCCTGTTGTAAAGTATCCAGATATCTACGGCTGGCCGGTTTTACATAAGCATTTAATACTGTCGTGCTGGTCCGTTCATATTCTCTCCATTCCTTCAAAAGGTTGGATGATATGGTAACCTCAACTCCCGGCAACTCCCGTTCTAAAATTTCTCCTATTAAGCGTTCGTGTACCGGATTGGCATAGGAATTCATGAGACAAACCCCAACTGCTTCTACATTTTCTGCTTTTATTTTTTCGGCTATCCGGACAACTTCTTCTTCTTTTAGTTCTTTTAATACTTCCCCTTTAAAATTTAAACGCTCGTCCACCTCAAAACGGAGGTAACGGGGCACATAGGGTTTTGGTTTCCTATAGTAAAAATTATACATGTCAGGACGGTTGGCCCGCCCGATTTCCAAAGCATCCCTAAAGCCCTTAGTGGTAATCAGAGCGGTCTTCGCCCCTTTTCTTTCTGTAACGGCATTAATTACCACGGTAGTACCATGCACAAAATAAGAAACTTCCCCTAGATTGACACCGGATTTTTTTAAAGCATTGATTACACCAACAGCAAAATTCTCCGGTGTGGTATGAGCCTTTTCCTCAATAATTTCACCCGTTTCTTCGTTCATACTGACAAAGTCTGTAAACGTACCTCCAATATCAACTGCTACTCTTAAACTCACAAACATCCCTCCTTGAATTTAAAGCTCAATGAGATTCCGGGAGAAATTGTTAAAACGCACTGGTCCCTCTTTGGTAAGGGCTACAATATCTTCAATGCGTACACCAAATTTCCCGGGTAAGTATATACCTGGCTCTACACTAAATACCATTCCTACTTCCAAAGGGGTATTGTTTCCTTCAACCATGTAAGGTTCTTCATGATAATCAAGGCCAATGCCGTGACCGGTACGGTGGATAAAATAACTGCCATAACCCGCTTCAGCAATCACTTGCCGGGCAGCCTGGTCCACTTTCTCACAAGGAACTCCCTCAGCGGCAGCTTTAAAACCCGCTTCATTAGCTGCCTGCACCGCTTGATATACTTTTTTCATTTCCGGGGTAGCTTTCCCCAGGCAGAATGTTCGGGTGATGTCAGAACAGTATCCGTTCAAAACAGCACCTATGTCCACGATCACAAAATCACCGTTTTCCAGAGCACGTTCCCCCGACACATGGTGAGGTGAGGACCCGTTAGGACCAGCAGCTACAATCGGTTTAAATGAGATATCATCCCCGCCTTTTGTTTTTATTTGACTTTCCACAAAGGCGGCTAATTCTTTTTCTTTTATCCCAGGCCTAATCTCTTGCATCACAGCTTCCATTACCTGGTCAATTAGGGCTCCGGAACGGCGTAATAAATCCAATTCCTCCTCATCCTTATAAACCCGTACCTGCTTCATTAGTTGGCTGGCAGGGTAGAACTCGGCTGGTCCAAAAACATGCCGCAAACTAAGGAAATGGCTGGTCCACATCCGGTCATCCACAGCAACCTTTGATTTTTGGACGGAAATCTGAGCAGCGATTAAATCCATAGGATTTTCTTGATCCGCCCAGGTAATAAGCTGCCATTTAGAACCCTGGCCAAATAGCGCTATTTCCTTGTACATTTCCGGCAATACCAATAAAGGTATTCCTTCCTGAGATATCACCACTGCCTGAAAACGCTCATCGGCAACGGTTTTTAAGCCTGTTAGGTAAAACATATTAGCGGACGGCGCCAGAACCAGGAAATCAGTATCTTGTTCTTTTAAAACTTTTTGCACTTGTTGTATTCGTTTTCCGTAAGAATCCACTGTTTTCACCCCTTTCATGGAACCTCCCTCTAGCTTTCAGGGTTCATAAACTATTCGGAGATTTGAGTATGGCGGGCAACTTTTATCACCAGTTCTTCTAAAAATCTGATAAAAGCCTCCTCATCCGTCATTACCAGAAATTTATTTTCGTCTACATACTCGCGCAGGGAAAGCAAAAATTCATCCGCCCGATTTTCCTGCTCCATAAGAGTAATTAAACGACTCACTGTATCCACCAGTCTTAAAGGACCATACATTTTGGGGTCAATTACCAGTTCCTTGGCACTGGAAACAAGATAGCCCACCAGGTCATAATAACCCTCAACATTAGTATTATTCCTCCCGGTCACTACTATCCCACCCTTCCCAATATAATACTTCCTCCAAGGGTCTTCGTTTCGGCGCCTTGGGAACTGACTTAGGCACACCCAATATAATCAATAGCTCCGGTACTATGTGGTCGGGCAAGTTCAAAAGAATCTGCACCGCTTTTTGGTCAAATCCTTTTAAAACACAGGTACCCAAACCCATGGCGTAGGCCTGAAGCATGATGTTTTCTGCGGCCATGGCTGTATCCAAAAGACACATCACATCCCGGCCTAATTCCCCGCCCTTTTGAAAGGCACGTTCCCGGTCAGTACATATAAAAATCATGGCCGGCGGTACCTGGAAGAGGCCGGGAGAAAAGCGGAGTACTTTTTTTATCACTTTTTCGTCAGTTAACACTACAAAAGCCCAGGCCTGGGCGTTGCTTCCGGAAGGGGCCCAGCATCCTGCCTGGACAAGTTTTTCCAAGGTATCCTTGTTAATCTTTTCATCAGTAAACAGCCGAACACTGCGTCTGCCTTTAATGGCCTCTGTTATATCCACCGGAATTCCCCTCCTTATCCCTATGAAACTCTTTCGTCTATCCTTATTTCTTTCCCGTCCATAAACCGGGAACCTGATAATCCTGTTCAATATGCCATTCTTCAATTTCTCTCACCGAGGGAGTTTCAAACACCCCGGCTTTGCTGGTTAACCAGCCGACCCGGTCTCTCAATTCAATCAAGTATTCTGCATGTTTAAAGGGTGCTAAAACAGCATCTATTACCGGTACACCCAATAATTCCTGCAACTGCTTATAAAACCCAAACTGCATGGTGCATCCCAGAATAATAGATTCTGCCCGGTCTTCCGTTATAGCTTTCCTTGCTTCTTCTTTAAGTCGGCTTTCCGTAAAAGCCTCATCTGCATGAAATTCCAACACCCCTAATTCCAAAGAGCGGAAGGAGGCTAATTTTTCACCGAAACCATATTTATAAACATTTCCTTTCATTACAGGGATCCATTTCTTCCGCCCGACAATAATGGAGAAAGAATCCCCTAATACTGCAGCCAGCTGCAGGGCTGACTCAGCGGGAGCGGTAACAACCATTCTTTCGGTAATCTCCCTGGCTTCCCGCAAAAAGGGATCATAGAAACAACCTATGACCGCCCCGTCATACCCATCCTTTTCCGCTTGCTTCACAGTATGGAGCAGCTCCACACCGATTAAAGCCTCATAATAGTGATACTCTAAGTGATGCGGGCCTTTTTTCAAGGATACAACATCTACTTCGGTATCTTCGTCTTTTACCTCTTCTAAATAGCCTTTAACATCTGTGTCCCAATTTGTATGACCAACAGGATTGATAAAAAGGATTTTCTTTTTACTCATATCTTAGGCCTCCTTGGTCCTAATTTTTATCCTATGCCTTTTGGCAGGCATGACAACGTACATAATGGCCGGGGGCTGCTTCCTGCATTACCGGATCCATTTTGGAACAAATATCCATACGCTGCGGACACCTCAGATGAAAACTGCATCCCGGAGGAACATTTACCGGCGAGGGAATTTCTCCGGTAGACACTACTTTTGCCGGTTTTAATCTTTCCTCTTCTTCCGAAATCACCGGGATAGAAGAAAGGAGCATCTGAGTATAAGGATGCAGAGGATTTTTAAAGAACTCTCCTGTATCAGCTATCTCACATACCTTGCCTAAATACATAATGGCTACCCGGGTAGCAATATTGCGCATCAGGCTTAAATCATGAGTAATAAAAAGATAAGTGAGTTCCTGTTCATGCTGAAGTTTCATCAGCATATTGATGATTTTAGCCTGAATAGAAACATCCAGAGCGGACGTAGGTTCGTCCAAAATAATAAATTTGGGATTTGAAGCCAGAGCCCGGGCAATAGACACCATCTGCCGCTCTCCTCCCCCTACCGCCCAGGGAGTCTTATACATATAATAAGCGGGAAGTTCCACTGTTTTTAAAAGTTCAACAATCTTTTTCTCCATCTCCGATTTGCTTACAATTTTATGCACCCTCAAAGGCAGTTCCAGAATCTGTCGAATATTCTGCTGCCCATTTAATGAAGAACCCGGGTCCTGAAAAACAATTTGCAGATCTTTTTTTAAAGAAAGAGGCCGTTTGGAACTGGCAGTAGCAATATTTTGACCTTGAAAAATAATTTCACCTGCCGTTGGCTGGTACATACCCATTACAGTGTAGGCGATGGTACTTTTTCCGGAGCCGGACTCTCCTACCAAGCCCATCACCTCACCTTTTTTTATAGTAAGGTCAACCCCGTCCACTGCTTTAACAAATAAAGTTTCCCCTTTCTTTTTTACCGGAAAATAAGTCTTAAGTCCCTTAATATCCAATATAGCCTCACTCATATTATACCACCTCCGCATCAAGGAAGCAGGCTACTTTATGCCCGTTTCCTAAGTCCACAATGGGGGGCTTTTGGCGCTTGCAGCATTCTTTTGCTTGAGGGCACCGGGGATGAAATCGACATCCCTGGGGTGGATTCAAATAATCAGGAATATGCCCGTAAATTCCTTCCGCCAATCCCCCACCCGCCAGGCGTGGTACAGAAGACATCAGACCCCTTGTATAGGGGTGAGAGGGATTCGCAAATAAATCTTGTGTTCGTGCAGTTTCAACCACATTTCCTGCATACATTACATAAACCCTGTCCGTTAACTCCCGGGCTACCCCTAAAGAATGGGTAATCATGATCAGGGACATCCCTTTCTTTTCCACCAATTCTTTTAAAGTACGATGCACCTGGTCTTGAATGGTAACATCCAGGGCTGTTCCCGGTTCGTCGGCAATCAGGACTTCCCGGGGAGTAACAATGGCCATAGCAATACAAATACGCTGTTTCATACCACCGCTTAACTGGTTTGGATAACAATCAAAAATACGCTCCGGATCAGGAATCATTACTTCTTTAATCGCCTGTAGTGCCATTTGTTTGATTTTTTCTTTTGAGCAGCCTTTACCTGCTTCCGAATATTTAATTACATCATATATTTGTGTCCCCACAGTAAATACAGGATTTAAAGCTGCGGAAGGCTCCTGAAATATCATGGAAACGCCGCTGGTGCGCACGTGCTGCAAATCTTTCCTGTCCATTTTCAAAATATCTTTGCCATGGTATAGGATCTCCCCCTGGGGGGTATGGGATTGTCCTTCAGGGAGAATACGCAAAATTGATCTCATGGTGGTGGTTTTTCCGCACCCGGCTTCACCAACCACACCTATTTTTTCCCCTTTGTCAACATAAAGATTAACCCCGTTCAAAACCTTGGAAAAACCTCCGTAGGTACGGTACCAAACGTGGAGATCTTTAATCTCGATAATCGGACTATTTTTACTCATTTCCCTTTTCCCCCTTTGCCAGCATGTCACGTATTCCATCACCCAATAAATTAAACCCGAGAATTATCACAATAATAGCAAGAGCAGGGAAAATAGTCATCCACCAGGAGTCAGGCATATAACGGGATCCGTCAGATACCATCTGACCTAAAGCAGGTGTGGGCGGCTGCTCACCAAGACCGACAAAACTTAAAGAAGCACCGATCAAAATTACCCAACCCACATCTAAAGCCATTTTGGTAAATATGGGAGAAAGGCAATTGGGCAGAATCTCCCGGAAAAGAATATGAAACCTACTGGCTCCGATTAAGTCAGCGCCAATGACAAAATACTCATTACGATAAGAAGAAGCCATCCCGTAAACCATTCTGGTGTACCATGGCCACCACATTACAGTTACTGCAATCATCGAGTTTGTCAAATTCGGCTCCAAAACCGCTGCAATGGCTAACGCTAGCAGCAGAGGAGGAACTGCCAGAAAAATATCCGTAATCCTCATAATGATGGTATCTATAAGGCTGCCTTTAAAATACCCCGCAATTAAACCCAGAAATACCCCTATGGGCACAGAAATAGCCAAAACTACTACTGCCATTAATAAAGCCCCCCGGAAAGAAAAAATAATCCGGGTCAGAATATCCCGTCCGATAATATCTGTTCCTAACAAATACTGGGCACATGGAGCAAGATTGGCGTTATCGTAGTCAACAAATTTACCGGCATGCTTTGGATACGGCGTTACATAGGGGGCAAGAATTGCCAGTATAATAACGGCCAAGACCACGATTAAACCGATAATTGAGAGTTTATTCCGGGAAAATTTATACCAGTTTTTTCTAAAGCTTTCCCGGAACCGGGCAGAAGCTGATGGTACTGACAGTTCATTGGTGTTTGTTTTTAAATTAGCTTCCATCATTCTTTCCCCCCTAACCGAATACGTGGATCAAGGTAAGCCACAATTACGTCTACGACAATATTTACAAATACAAAAATTAACCCAAAGATAATAATAACCGCAGAAATCGCATTTAAGTCTTTGCGCAGCATAGCCTCCATCCCATAACGGGAAATACCCGGCCAGTTAAAAATAACTTCTACCAAGAAAGCATTACACATGAGTGACGCAATATCCAATCCCATTACTGAAACAGCAGGAATGAGAGAGGGCTTTAGTAAATATTTGGACATAATTACGCGACTGGGAATACCATATCCCGTAACCGCCGCCAAATAGTCTTTTCCCATATTATCAGTCATAGCTGTTCGCACAATCCGCGCTTCTTGAAACAAGGGACCTGCTGCCAAAGCCATGGCAGGTACAATCACATGCTTTAATCCATCCCAAAAAGCGCTAAAATTACCTGTCAGCAAGCTGTCAATAGTAATAAGTCCGGTAATGGTAGGCGGAGGTGTTATCCCCGAACTGAGCCGTCCCAAAACCGGAATAACAGGCCAAACATAACCGAATAAAAGCAGCAGCAAAACCGCCAGGACAAAGGAGGGAATAGCCACCCCGGTATAAGAAAGCACCCGAATCACAGCATCTAACCACTTATCCCGGTATTTTGCCGCCAAGGTACCAAATAAAATGGAAAAAACGATAACCATTACTGCCGATACCAGCGCCAGTTCAATAGTAGCAGGAAGAAACTCCTTCACATCTTCAATCACAGCACGGCGGGTGATCAGGGATTTCCCCAAATCGCCTACCATCACACCTTTAGCCCAATAAAAATACTGGGCAGGATATGATTTATCCAAATGCATTTCCTGTCTTAAGGCATCCACGGCGAATTGAGGTGCTCTGGGCCCAAGTGCCATACGCGCCGGATCGCCGGGCACTACTCGGGAAATTACAAAAATAACAATTGATAATCCAATTAGTACAAAAATCGATAATAATAATCTTTTTAAAACATAAGAACGAAGGTTCATAAAATGCTCCCTCCCGTTGTTTTTTGTGCTCCGTCCTTTCATTGTCCCTGAAAAATACCTATTGAAATTCGGGGCAAGAATAATTT
>DUPU01000140.1 GCA_012838175.1 Clostridia bacterium | reverse complement strand
TTGACCGGTGTGGATACGGACCGCTTAAAAGAGGAAAAAAAACGGGGCATATCCATTGAATTGGGGTTTGCCCCTTTGACCTTACCCAGCGGAATCAAGGTAGGCTTGGTAGATGTACCGGGTCATGAGCGTTTTATTAAGAACATGTTGGCAGGGATTGCCGGCATTGATTTGGTTCTTTTAGTCATAGCGGCTGATGAAGGGGTAATGCCTCAAACCCGGGAGCATCTGGATATTATTAATTTGTTGGAAGTTAAGAAAGGCATTGTAGTTGTAACCAAGACCGATTTGGTTGATGCTGAATGGCTGGAATTAGTGAAGGGAGAAATTGAGGAGGTACTTAAGGGTACAGTTTTAGAACATGCTCCCGTGGTCCCTGTCTCTGCTCTGACGGGACAGGGAATACCCCAGCTATTGGAAGTTATCGATAGAATGGCATTAGAAACGCCCCCTAAGTTAATTACCGGTAAAATGCGTATTCCCATTGATAGAGTTTTTACCATTACCGGTTTTGGAACGGTAATTACCGGAACTTTATGGTCCGGCCGGTTAAAAGCTGGGGAAACGGTGGAGATTTTGCCCCGGGAACTAACTGCGCGGGTGCGTAATATTCAGGTGCACGGAGAAAAGGTATCCGAGGCTACCGCCGGACAAAGGGTGGCCGTGAATTTAGCCGGTGTGGAGACGGAAGAGGTATTCCGGGGAGATGTCTTGGCGGAACCGGGGTTATTGACGGCATCCCACCGGATTGACGTGAAGCTAACCCTTCTGAAGCACATTAATATAGCCCTGGAGCAGCGTGTTCGGGTCCGGATTCATCATGGGACTCGGGAAGTTTTAGGCAGGGTAAATCTTTTGGACCGAGAAGAACTGCTTCCCGGCGAAAACTGTTTTTGTCAGCTGGTACTGGAAACCCCCCTCATGGCCTTAAGGGGAGATCATTTTGTAATCAGGAGTTATTCTCCCATGCTTACTATTGGGGGAGGGATGATAGTTGATCCTTTACCTCCTAGACATAAAAGATATAAAGAAGATGTGTTGAGAAATTTGGAAGTTAAGTCCCGGGGAAATCCCAGAGATTTAGTAATTCAAATACTATCCGAAGATCAGGTTGGTTTGCTGACCGGAAAAGAAATAGCCTTATCGTCAGGGCTGGAGGAAAAGTTGGTAGAAGAAGAACTGCACAATCTTATGGAATCCGGACAATTAGTTTCCGTAAGGGGAGAAGGCACACTTTATTATTTACTAAAGGAACAAGAAACAGGCTGGCTGGCAAAAATAAAGACAAGACTTGCCGATTATCATCAGAAATATCCATTAAGACCTGGTATGCCTAAAGAGGAACTGCGTTCAAGAGAATTCTCCCAAATTAACGCCAAAACTTTTAATTTAATGCTGGATTACTGGACCCATGAAAAAGAAATCCGGCTGGAAAATCAAAACCTGGCTCTTCCGGAGTTTAAGCCACGTTTAACGGAAAAAATGGAAATAGTTGTAAATAAAATTGAAGCGAACCTTTTAAATAATCCCTTTTCCCCTCCGGGGTGGGATATGCTGGCGGAAAATGTAGAAATAAGTGGAGAAACAAAGAATGAACTCTTTTTATGGTTGTTGAATAATCAGCGCATAGTTAAGATTTCCGATGAGGTTATTTTGCACAGTCAAGCTTTTGCCCAGGCTAAGGAGATAATAGGCTCTTACATTAAAGAAAATGGTTCCATTCAATTAGCTGAAACCAGGGACTTATTAAAAACATCCCGTAAATACGCACTGCCTTTATTAGAGTATCTTGATCAGGTAAAATTTACCCGGCGGAAGGGGGATTTGCGGGTTCTGTTTTAACTTAAAATGCGAAAGATAATAATAATTTTTTGAATTGACAGGGGTAATTGGACGAGATTATAATGTTACGTAAAAGTAGTTGTTGCGACGCGAAAAGAAAAGTAGCTAAAAAATAATGCTATTAATTGTGTCAAACAACCAAGTTTTATAAATTTTTAAGGAGGATATGAAGGTGAAGTTGAGTAAGAAAATCGTGTTTCTTATGGTCATGGCTCTGGTAGTGGCCTTGGCAGCTGCTTGCGGAGCCCAGCCGGCGGATGAACAATCCGGAGATCAATCCGGAGATGAAAATACTGCTGTGGAATCAGTAAAAATCGGATTGAACTATGAGCTGTCCGGGGCGGTGGCAACTTATGGAGGTAATACCGTTAAAGGTATTGAAATGGCTGCCAAAGAAATTAATGAAAGCGGCGGCGTATTAGGCGGAGCTAAAATTGAATTAATTAAGTACGACAATAAATCTGATGCGGCGGAAGCTACCAACGTACAGACAAAATTAATTACTGTGGACGGAGTAGTAGCTTCTATTGGTCCGGCAACCTCAACCAATACTTTGGCTGCTATTCCCGTGTCTATGGATAATCAGGTTCCTTTACTAACTCCTTCCGGAACGGCAGATATGGTTACTGTTGATGAAGCTACCGGTAAGGCTAAGGAATATGCTTTTCGTCTTTGTTTCTATGATTCCTTCCAGGGAAGCGTAGGAGCTAATTTTATCTTCAATTCTCTCCAGTTAAAGAAGGCTGCAGTTTATGTTGATACCAACAGTGACTACAGTAAAGCTATCGGTGAAGTGTTTAAGAAAACCTTTACTGAACTGGGCGGAGAAATTGTAGCGGAAGAAAACTATGTGAACACCGACCAGGATTTCAAACCTACCCTGACAAGAATTAAGTCAGCTAATCCTGAGGTCATTTATCTGCCCGGATATTACAATAACGTAGGCTTGATTGTAAAACAGGCCAGAGAAATGGGGATTACCGTGCCTTTCGTCGGTGCTGACGGTTATGATTCCCCGGACTTAGTAAAATTAGGCGGAGCGGAAAACCTGAATAATGTGTTCTTTACCAATCACTATTCTTCACAGGACACCGATCCTAATGTGCAAAAATTCGTTGAAGCCTTTAAAGCAGCAAACGGTGATGAGCCGGATGCCTTTGCAGCTTTAGGCTATGATGCTATGTACTTAATGGCTGACGCCATCAACCGGGCGGGCAAGGCTGACCCCGAGGCCATTAAGGATGCTCTGGCTGCCACCCAGGATTTTGCAGGAGTTACCGGAACCTTGAGTATGGATGAAAATCATAACCCGGTTAAAGCTGTTGTTATCTTAGAATTGAAAGACGGCGTCCAGACCTTTAGGGATAAAATCTTACCTTAATTAATTTTTGATAAAGGCTTCGGAGTGAGGGGGGGAATACTCCCCTCATTTCACCTTTTATTTTTTTGTTTCTATTAATTGGCTTCTGGTATAACAAGAGATTATGTTTTATACTAATACACGAGTTTTTCTTTCCTAAGTTGAAATTAAGAATTGCAGTAATTAGAAAGAAAATTCGCATATGCTTTTCATAGATTACCAGGAATAATAAACCGGTTAGGAGTGGCAATATTGGAAATTCTCATACAACAACTCATCAACGGAATTGCCCTGGGCAGTATCTATGCCCTGATTGCCTTAGGTTACACCATGGTTTACGGAATCATCCAATTAATTAATTTTGCCCATGGTGATATATATATGGTGGGGGCATTTGTCGCTTTTTTCCTTATCTCAATTTTCCATCTGCCTTTTTTTGCGGCATTAATAATAGCAATGCTTGCCTGCTCTTTGTTGGGGGTTATAATTGAACGTGTCGCTTATAAGCCTTTAAGAAACCAAAACCGCTTAACTGCGTTGATTACGGCTATCGGTGTTTCTTTCTTTTTGGAATATACTATGATGTATTTTGTAAAGCCTGACCCGAGAGCATTTCCTGCCAGTTTTAAGCTACATAATATTACAATTGGCAATGTAGTTATTTCCAGTAAGGATATTTTGATTTTAATCATCAGCTTTACTTTAATGCTGATATTAACATATATCGTAAATCGGACAAAAACCGGTAAATCTATGCGGGCGGTGTCCTTTGACAAAGATGCAGCCCAATTAATGGGAATTGATGTAAACAAAACCATTTCAGCTACCTTTGCCATTGGTTCATCTTTGGCTGCTGCAGCCGGGGTATTGGTAGGCATGTATTACGGTCAAATTGATCCCCTCATGGGGATAATGCCGGGACTAAAAGCTTTTATTGCTGCTGTAATCGGAGGTATCGGCATTATCCCGGGGGCGGCTTTTGGCGGTTTAATTCTTGGGGTTACGGAGGCCTTGGTCAGCGGGGCCGGTTACTCCATGCTTCGGGATGCGGTTGCTTTTGTAGTTTTAATTTTGATTTTAATCATTAAGCCCACAGGTATTTTGGGTAAAAATATCAGAGAGAAAGTGTAGGTGACGGCCATGAATGATCAGAATAAATCGGGTTCTTTCTGGAAACGCAATACTCCCGGAATTTTAGTAGCGGTAGGACTTTTGGCCGTGTACCTTATTTTACATTTTTGGATTCAAGGCTTTGAGATAGGTGGGAATAAGTACCAGTTAAATAAGTATTATACTTTGAACATTTATCTCATGGGCATGAATATTATTCTTGCCGTTAGTTTGAATCTGGTTTGCGGTATTACCGGTCAATTAGCTTTGGGACATGCTGGGTTTATGGCTGTGGGAGCTTATACTTCGGCAGTATGCACCATGAAACTGGGGCTGCCCTTTGCAGTGGGACTTCTGGCGGGAGGTTTGGTAGCGGCGGTAATGGGCATTATTATCGGTCTGCCGACACTGCGTCTCAAAGGGGACTACCTGGCTATTGCAACCTTAGGTATGGGGGAAATTATCCGGGTGATACTGATTAACATTGATTATGTTGGGGGTGCCAGCGGATTAAGTCCGATACCCAAACTTACAAACTGGACCTGGATCTTTTTTATCACAGTGGGTACAGTACTTTTTGTGAAAAACTTTATTAATTCCACTTATGGCCGGGCATGTATTTCCGTTCGGGAGGATGAAATTGCTGCGGAAACCATGGGAATTAACAGTACACGGTATAAAACCATGGCTTTTTGCTTTGGTGCCTTTTTTGCCGGTGTGGCAGGAGGTCTTTATGCTCATAACTTTTTCATCATTCAGCCCAATTTGTTCAACTTCTTTAAGTCTTTTGAATACTTGGTAATGGTAGTGTTAGGGGGCTTGGGCAGTTTAACCGGTTCTGTTTTGGCTGCATCCGGTTTAACTGTAGTCAATTTGGCACTGCAAAATGTACCGGACTTGAGAATGGTTGTTTATTCCCTGGTATTGATTACTGTAATGCTGTTCCGCCCCGGTGGACTTATGGGGACGAAGGAGTTAACCTTCTCTATATTCAAGTTAAACAAGAAAAGGGGTGGGGATCGTGGCACTTCTGGAAATTAAAAATGTGGGCATTTCTTTTGGCGGATTAAGAGCGGTAGATAAATGCAATATTGTGTTGGAAAAGGGAGAGCTGATCGGTCTGATCGGTCCTAACGGCGCCGGGAAAACTACTGTTTTTAATATGCTTACAGGAGTATACCTCCCCACAGAAGGCGATATTATTTTTGAAGGAAAATCTATTGTGGGTTTAAAGCCTTATAATATTACAGAACGGGGTATCGCCCGCACCTTTCAAAACATTAGATTGTTTAAAGATTTGACTGTGTTGGATAATGTGAAAATTCCATATCATATGCATGCCAAACACGGAGTAATCAGTTCTGTGCTACGTCTCCCTGCTTTTTTCAAAGGGGAACAGGAAATAACGGAGAAGGCTTTAGAATGTTTGGAAGTCTTTGGTTTATCGGACAAAAAAGATGAGTTGTCGCGGAACCTTCCCTACGGGCAACAGCGGAGATTGGAAATTGCCAGGGCTTTAGCGGCAAAACCCAGACTGCTTTTGCTGGATGAGCCGGCGGCAGGAATGAATCCACAAGAAACCCATGATTTAATGGAGCTGATTTATTGGATTAGGGATAAATTTGATTTAACAATTCTCTTAATTGAACATGATATGTCTTTGGTGATGGGAGTTTGTGAACGCATTTATGTGTTAGACTATGGAAAAATTATTGCGGAAGGCACACCTGATGAAATAAAAACTAATCCCAAGGTCATCGAAGCCTATCTTGGGAAGGAGGTTCATGTTTAATGCTAAAACTTGATAATATAAATGTATATTATGGTTCCATACACGCATTAAAAGGGATCTCCATTGAGGTTAATCAGGGAGAAATTGTTACTCTCATCGGAGCAAACGGAGCAGGGAAAACCAGTATTTTAAAAAGTATATCCGGACTTATCGCTCCAAAATCAGGGGAAATCACTTTTGAAGGTAAAACTATTACCGGGGTTCCCGCCCAGTCCATAGTAAAAATGGGTATTTGCCATGTGCCGGAAGGAAGACGTATTTTTGCCAATATGAGTGTTTTTGAGAACCTGGAATTAGGTGCATTTTTGGTTAATGACAAAGCGGTGGTAAAACAGAGATTGGAACATGTTTTCCAGCGTTTCCCCCGTTTGGCGGAACGAAAAAATCAAAATGCGGGGACATTGTCCGGCGGGGAGCAACAAATGCTGGCCATGGGACGAGCTTTGATGGGTCAACCAAAGATTCTTCTCCTGGATGAGCCTTCCATGGGTTTAGCACCTATTCTGGTTCAAGAAATCTTTGAGATAATTAAGGAAATTAACGAAGCGGGAACTACTATCTTAGTAGTGGAACAAAATGCCCATCAGGCCTTATCTATTGCTCAAAAGGCTTATGTTTTGGAAACGGGGAAAATTGTTTTAAGCGGTACTGCAGAGGAAGTAGCTTCCTCTGAAGACGTGAAAAAAGCCTATCTTGGCGGTTAAGATATTTTATTTATAATTTTTTACACAAAAGAAAGAAGGCCCCGAGGGGCTTTCTTTTATTGATGTCCAAAACAGGTGGGGCGGCAGCCGCTCTTTCCGTATTTTTCCACAAGTTGTTTAAAGGAATTGTGCATAAGTATGTAGAAATTGATATTTTGTGTTTTTTACAAATTATATGATAAAGAATATAGGGAGAGGTCTAAAAATGAAAAAAAGAATTATGCTGGTACTTTTAATACTTTTTGTTTTGTCATTTCCAAGTTCGGTCCTGGCGGCAGGACCAATAGACCTTTATATTAACGGTCAGGAAATAAAACCGGATGTTGCCCCCATGATTGTTCAAGGAAGGGTTATACTACCTGCGCGGGCCATTTTGGAACCATTGGGAGCAACCTTTACCTGGGATAGTAAAAGTCGTACTGTAACTATTTACAAAGGGACTAACAAAGTTATTTTGATTATCGGCCGTAAGGATGCCATAGTAAACGGAATAAAATACAGCTTGGATGTGCCGGCTACAATAATCAATGGCAGGACTTTGCTGCCTTTGCGATTTGTTGCGGAATCTTTTGATTCTTATGTGGAATGGAATAGCAAAAACAGAAGCGTGCAAGTTATCCATAATGAGAATACAGCCAGGCGCAAGGTGGTTGTAACAGGATACTATTATGATTGGCGTTCCCTTGGGGATATTGAAAATTATATGCATAAGATTACTGATACCATTCATTTTTCCTATGAGCTGGACAGTCAGATGCGGGTCAAGGAAAAAAATTTCTTTGAACAAGGCTATCAGCTGGCCCGGAAAAATCAAATGGGTGTGGAAATGCTGGTTAGCTCCTTTGATAAGGCTTTGTTAAAATCTTTAATGGAAGATAAGAATGCCCAAAAAACTGTGATTGACGATATATTAATTTTCTTGGAATCCCGGGATTTTGACGGTGTGAATATGGACCTGGAAGGAATCGACCAGCATCATGGATCCCATTATGTTAGTTTTATAAAGGCATTAAAGGAAAGATTAGGCTCCCGTTATACTCTTTCATTATCTCTTCCTGCCCGAACCTCAGACAGGGAGTGGTGGTATAACGGCTATGATTATAGGTCATTGGCTCAAATAGCCGATCGCATTATGATTATGGCCTATGACCAGCATCATAACGGGGGAGAACCCGGCCCGGTGGCCGGCAACGATTGGGTGGAAAAAGTCATTAATTACCTGCTGCCCCAGATACCCAAAGAAAAGTTTCAGTTAGGCCTGGGTATTTACGGTCGTGATTGGCCGGAAACCGGTATGGGCAAGGCTATATTTATTCAGGATGCCCGGAATCTGGCTGCTTCTAAAGGGATAACAATACAAAAAGATGAAGCCTCCGGAGTTTCCAAATTCACTTATACAGACGACAATGGGGTCAAGCATCAAGTTTGGTTTGAGGATCGGGACAGTGTTCAGGCTAAATTGGAACTGGTAAAAAAATATAAATTGTCCGGGGTGGCTTTATGGCGCTTAGGCGTGATTCCTCCGGATATTTGGGAAATAATCAATAAAGGGTAAGTAAAATCTAATATATACACAATCTAATATGTACCACTTACATGAAAATTAAATTTATGGTACAATATATAAGCTAAACGGGAGCGGATCTGGCCTGGTGGCCGGTCTGGACTTCAAATCCAGTGAGACGTAGTGATCCTGCGTCTGGTGTGTTCGATTCGCACACGTTCCCGCCAAATACTTATATTAAAAGGGTTATGCGGTTTTGTAAAAGACTGACATATCCCTTTTTATTTGCCTGAAAAAAGAAAATCCCGTCGTCTAAAATTCTTTGTTTTACCGAAAGGGTTTTTTAGGCGAACTGGATATTTTCATCCCTGTATTCTTACCCCTTTTTCTTGCCTATTTGGAATATTTTAGTTTAAAATAATGGTATAGGTATGGTGGGTAAAATGGAACAAAGGGCAACTTCCGATTGATTTAGATGCTTTTTGGGATGTAGATATAAAAAAATTAATCTATATGACCATCAAGAAATCATAGAAAAGTTACCAATGATAGGTAAAGTTAATGTTACAGAAAAGGTGGAAAGGAATAATGGGAAAAAGAAAATTATTAATCATAGGAATTATATTAACTGCATTAGCTGTGGGGTGGATAAAATTGCTTGATTTTGCCAAGGGAGCAGAAATCGTATATGATGAGCGAGGATCGTGGCTGACCAGCACCTTTATCGCACATAGGGGAATCCATGATAATAAAAATATTTTTGAGAATACTATTCCGGCATTTGCGGAGGCAATAAAAAAAGGGTATATTATTGAACTGGATGTTTCAATGACTAAAGATAAAAAGTTAGTAGTATTCCACGACAAAAAGCTAAAAAGACTTTTTGGAATTGATTCATATTTAATAGATACAAGTTATGAAGAACTGGCAGAATTAAATTTCCCAAACACTAATGAAAAGATACCCCAATTTAGTGATGTATTGTCTTTTGTAGATGGTCAAGTGCCGCTTCTTATTGAGATTAAAAACGAGGGCGAAGGTATAGTGTCGGGAACCCCTCGTACCTGTCAAGTGGCCGCTTCTTATTGAGATTAAAAACGAGGGCGAAGTAGGAGAAATGGAGAGTATGATTTATGATCAGTTGAAAAAATATTCTGGGAAATATGCGATTCAATCATTTAATCCATATACAGTTGCCTGGTTTAGAAAGAATGCCCCGGAAGTACTGCGCGGCCAATTGTCAGGAAGCTTTATAGTTAGCGATTATGAAGTAGAGTACGCAGGCACAACCCGTTTACCATGGTATAAAAAAATTCTGCTTTCAAATTGTTTGCTGAATTTTAAAAGCAGGCCCAATTTTATCGCCTATGAAATTAACAACAGCGACATTGGCACCTTTAGAAACTTAAAAAGTTGGGTGTTCCTGTTTTAGGCTGGACAGTTAAAGAAAGTGCTGAATACCAAAAAGTGAAGGATGAATTTGATAATTTTATTGTGGAAGTATTTGAATTAAATTAAGGTATAGGTTAGTTCAACTGAGTTTTTAGAGGCTGGCTAAGGGTAATAAAAATTCTTAAAATTCCATGGTTAAGGGTTATGCGGTTTTGTGAAAAACTGTCATGGCCCTTTTTTATTTACTTGCAAAAGTAAATCCAGTCGATCTGAATTTTGGGTTTACTCGACAGAATTTTCATGCGAATTGGATTATATTCATGCTTATTCCTTCAATAAGAAGCACATTTCAATTCCTGCTGCTGGAAGCTCAAAGGGATGGGAACTGTATCGATCTGCAGTATCACTATATTTATGGGAAGCAGTTAATGGGGGCCATGTAAAGAATTGAAGGCAATAGAGAAAATGATAGATGAAATTTTCAATGGAGTGATGAAACATTGTGTTTTGCAAATCTGCAGATTTATGCGATGAAAGAGAGGAAATAAATAACGTGTAGAGAAATGAGAAGGGGTAAACAATTATAGGAGAAATTTCTATGGAAACTGAGAGTATGAACCAATATATCCGAAGTATAGAGTTACAAAGAGAGAAGATTCCATCATTTTCAGAGTACCCATTTTCTCTGAAGGCAGTTCGTAATTTATTTAGCCTAAAATTACATCCCAAGGTTACCTTTATAATAGGGGAAAACGGAACAGGTAAATCAACTATACTAGAAGCAATTGCTGTAGCTTATGGGTTTAATCCAGAAGGGGGAACTAAAAACTTTAACTTTTCAACCATGGAAACCCACTCCGTTTTACATAACTACATTCGGCTGGCTAAAGGAGTATTTAAGCCTAAATATGGCTTCTTTTTCCGAGCAGAAAGCTTTTATAATGTAGCCACCAACATTGATGAGCTGGATAAGGAAGTTATTGGATCACCATTAATCAACTATTATGGGGGAAAATCATTGCATCAGCAATCTCATGGAGAATCATTTCTTGCCTTAATACTTAATAAGTTTCATGGAAACGGAGTCTATATATTAGATGAACCGGAGGCAGCCCTATCACCTACAAGACAGATGACGATGCTGGCAAGATTACATGAATTGGCCCAGGAGGGAAGCCAATTTATCATAGCAACTCATTCTCCAATTATCATGGCTTATCCTGATGCCATAATCTATGAGATTAATGATGGGTTTAAAATCGTACGTTATGAAGAAACGGAGCATTACCAGGTAACCAAGAGTTTTATTAATAACACGCAAAAGATGCTGGATATATTATTAAAATAATCGGAAAGGTGGAGCTTTATTCTTACCTCTTCTTTTTTTATGGCTTGGTTAGCTATTCCCAGTTCTATCAGATGCCAATATTCTTAGAAAGCCCGGTCGGCATAGCATTTTCTACTATCGCTCTACTCATCCCGAGTAGGGCTATTTATTTATCCAAAACAAGGTAGCAATTAGGGAAATAGTTTTAGAAAATTTATATAGGATAATGTGTTGAGAAACAGGACTTTTCCGGTAATTATAGCATTAGGGAAGGTTCAAGATCCGTTGGGCGTTACCTCCCAGAATTAAGTTAAGGTCTGCTGCATTAAGATTAAGGGATTTTAGATTGCTGATTTCTACATCCGGGCTTGACCAGGGGGAATCAGTACCGAAAAGGATTTTATCGCATCCGTGAGCAAGAATCATTTTTTTCATGGCAATAGCCCCCAGTTTCTGATAGGACATAGAAGTGTCAAAATAGATGTTCTTCCCGATTAAAACTTCCGTTACCTCCTTCCATAAACCATATCCCCCCATATGGGCGGCGATAATAACTGCTCCGGGAAAAGAATCAATAACTTTTTTCAGTCTCTGAGGTGTACAATGACAGGGATCGGGTAAACCCACATCTATACCTGCATGGAACAAAATAATTAACCCCGCATCAAATATTTTTTCATAAATAGGAAAGAGTTTTGGCTCGTCTACAAAAAAATTTTGATAATCCGGGTGAAATTTTATGCCCTTTATTCCTTGGTCAAGAAACCACTTGATTTCATCCCTCCATTTTTCGTAATGGGGATGGAGAGTGCCAAAGCTAATAATATGTTGGTCGGAAACACTTTGCACCCAGCGGTTTATTACGGGAGTTTGCTCCGGCTTGGTAGCGATAGGCATGATGACGCTTTTATCAATCTTTCCTTGAACCATTATTTCTTTTAAGTTAGCGACAGTTCCATTGGCATAGGGTTTAAAGCGAGCCTTTGCACCAAGAAAGGACACTGCTTTATGGGCAAGATTATCCGGAAAACAATGGGTGTGGATGTCAATAATCATGAGTATTAAACCTCCGGTAAAAAAAGAAGAGAGTCTTTGTAAAAATAATAGCAAAAGAAAATTTTAAATGCAAAAATTATAACAGGTATAAATATTGGTAAAATGCACCATAATATGGGATAAAAACCGGTTATGGTGATAAGAATGAAAAAAATAGTCGTAATCTTGATTTTGGAATTTATTTTACTTTTACCGATAGGAATGACAAATATGGAAACTGAATTTAAGTCTATACCCTTTCAGCAGCAAAATGCCGAATCAGTACTAAAAAATACTGACACGGATAAAAAAAGAAGAACGGAATTAATCTCTCTTGCGCCGGATTCCGGTAATATTGTTGACCGAAAACAAGCGGTTGTTCAGGAGACAACGGCTTCACCTCCAAAGGAAGTAAAGGAGCGGAAAGAAGGACAAAATATTTCCCGGCATGATGAAAGGAAAAGAGCAGAGATTTTTGAAGCTACTGCCTATTGCAGTTGTGTTAAGTGTTGCGGGAAAAGTGACGGCATTACCGCAAGCGGGGTAAAAGTACACCCTGGGACTTTGGCAGTTGACCCAAAGGTAATTCCCTTTGGCACCCAGGTTTATATCGAAGGAATGGGTTGGTTTATTGCGGAAGACACAGGCAATTTCTCCGGAAAGAGGATAGACATATATATGGAAACCCATGAAAAAGCTTTGCAATTTGGCCGGAAAAAAGTAAAGGTAATTTATTAAATCTTTTCCAAACTTGTTGATGCTGCCGGGATTGGGGAGGGTGACGGTTCTTACTTTTATCCGGTCATCTTAGAATTTATAAAATTATCAGACAGGTACACGTTTAAAGTATGCTATAATAAGCCCAAGTATATTTTGCCAAAGATACTCCGGGCTTTCTTTTTTTGTAAAAACTTATAGAGCAGAGGTGAATGAATTATGTATAAATATATTCTGTTTGATTTGGACGGAACCTTATTGCCCTTGGATATTGATGTTTTTGTGCGGAAGTATTTTGAGGCGGTAACCCCATTCTTTAAAGATTTTGTTGAACCGGAAGTTTTTTTAAAAAACCTGATATCTTCCACGGAAGCCATGATAAACAATCCTGGAGGCCAAACAAATGAGGAGGTATTTATGAACAGCTTTTTGCCTGCGGTAGGTCAGGACAGGGAAACAATGTATCCACGTTTTAACATTTTTTATGAGCAGGAGTTCCCCAAGTTAAAGAAGTATGCAGGCTACAGCGATTGGGCAGCAAAAGTCGTCGGCTGCTTGGTAGAGAAAGGATACTCCAATGTCTTGGCAACCAACCCGCTTTTTCCTCGTTTGGCGATAGAAGAGAGGATGTCTTGGGCCGGAATAGACCGCTTTCCTTGGGCCTTGGTAACAACTTACGAAAACAGCCACGGCTGTAAACCGGGAATCCATTATTATCAAGAGATTTGCGCAAAACTGGGTGTATCTGCCTCAGATTGCCTTATGGTGGGCAATGACGTACAGGAAGACATGATAGCAGGGACTATCGGCATGGATACGTTTTTAGTTACGGATTATCTGATAGATAGAGGAAAACCCAACTATCCTGTTCATTACCGGGGGACACTGGAGGAATTATATAATTTTGTCTGCAAATTACCGGCAGCTAAATAACTTAAAATTGACCATCAAGGGCAACTCGGCAAGTACGGGAAGTCTAAAAAAAAATCACCGGAAAGATGCTTGGAACATAAGATATATTAGCATTTAAGGTTCCGGGGAGGCGATCGCTTGTGGGTAATGAAAAGGGGGATCAAATTCAATCTTGTTTTAACCTGTGCAGATGTTTAAATACTGCTAATTTAACTGATGATGAACGGAAAAGAATATTGATTTTCCTCACGGAATGCTTAGCCGCGATTCTAAAAGTAGATGTAAAAATCAGCACGTAATGATTTTTGTATGTGAAAAATGGGAAGCAGGGAGGATGATTTATGAGTGATCCGGCTGATTTTACTAAATTATTAAGCGGTTGTAAGGATTTGGATGCCCTGCTTGCCTTGTTGGGAAAATCTTCGGATACCATGTCTGATGCGGATAAGATACGCTTGCTTCGGGTAGCGGTGGCATTTTTAGGCATCTGCTTGAAGGTTGATTTAAAAATAACAGTTTAAAAAGCCAAACTTTTTCATAAAACAAGATGGAATCAAATAAGTTGAACCCGGCCAAGGGAAGGATTATAATTTTATTTGACGATATTTCAGGTGGTGATTAACTTGTCAAATAAAAGCCTTCCTATTGGCTTTTTTGATTCCGGGCTGGGGGGCGTAAGCGTTTTAGCAGAGGCAGCCGGTATTTTACCCCACGAATCTTTAATATATTTAGGCGACAACGCCCATAATCCTTATGGTACCAAGGATGTGGCAGATGTAAAGCGTTATTCTTTACAGGCCATTGATTTTTTAGTCCATAAAGGAATTAAGGCTTTGGTGGTAGCTTGTAATACTGCTACCAGCGCAGCTATAAACGATATTCGTAAGATTTTGGATATGCCGGTGATTGGAATGGAACCGGCGTTAAAGCCGGCGGTAGAAAAAATGGACCAGGGTAAAATTGTAGTGATGGCTACCCCTGTTACCTTAAGGGAAAAAAAGTTTCACACTTTACTCAACCAATACGGAGAAAACCGCGATGTTACTCTCCTTCCTTGTCCCGGTTTGGTAGAGTTGATAGAAAGGGGCATTTATTATGGCCCCCTGGTGCAAGAATATTTAAGAAATGTTTTTGGGGGCATGGAAACGGGTAATATTTCCTCTGTGGTGTTGGGATGTACCCATTATTTGTTTATAAAAAAAGAATTGCAAAAATTATTTCCTCTAGTAGAAATTATTGACGGCAATCAGGGGACGGTAAAGAACTTACAGCGGATATTACATGAAAAGGATTTACTTGCAGATGGGAAGAGGAAAGACAGGACCATAACTTATTTTTCCTCCGGAGAACCGGAGCCGTTTTTACCTTTATGTAAGGAGCTTTTTCAGTATTATATGAAGAACAATTTTAAACAGGCTTGACGTTTCAGTCCAGCCTGTTTTCGCATATTTTAGCGGAATAAATAACAAAATAAGCAGGAGATGTTTTTGCTTTATTAGATCAGTTGAGGAGGTGTATGGCCAAAAAGGCCGATGATGAACTTGAATCAGATTAAACCTAGAGTAGCATATTTTTGCATGGAATATGGCTTAAGCGAAGAGATGCCTATTTATGCCGGCGGACTGGGTGTCCTGGCGGGTGATTATTTAAAGGCAGCCCGTGATGCAGAACTGCCTGTGCTGGGTATTGGTATATTGTGGGCGAATGATTATACGGAGCAGTACATTGATGAAAACGGACGGCCTTATGATCGGTATCCTAATTATAAGTATGACATGGTCAAAGATACCGGAATATCAGTAAATGTGAGGATTCGTGGAGAGGATGTGGAATGTAAAGTTAAATTGGTTGATTGTTATGGCAATGCACCTCTTTATCTTTTAGATACCAACTTCCCCGGCAGCCGGCACGGTTGGATGACCAGTAAGCTATACGGAGGAGAGGCGCAGGATCGTATTGCTGCGGAAATGATTTTAGGTATCGGCGGTGTCCGGCTTATCAGGGCATTAGGATGGGAAGCGGATTTATATCATTTTAATGAAGGACATGCCGTTTTTGTCGGACTGGAATTAATCAGAGAGAAGATGACGGAGAACAAGATGAGCTTTAATGAGGCTTGGCAAAAGGTCAAGTCCCAAGTGGTTTTTACTACGCACACACCTGTTGAGGCCGGTAATGAAGTTCATGACCATGGCCTCCTGCAACATATGGAAGCATATAATGGCTTAACCTATGAAGAAATGTGTCAATTAGGCGGGGACCCTTTTAATATGACAGCGGCAGCTTTACGGATATCCCAAAAAGCTAATGCAGCTTCCAAACTTCATGGGCATACAGCACGGAAAATGTGGAGAAATATAAAATTATCATCCCCTATTATTTCCATTACTAACGGAGTACATGAAAAGACTTGGCAGGACCAAAGGATAAAAAAAGTTTTTGACCAGGGCGGGGATTTGTGGGAAGTACATATTCAATGCAAGAAGGAACTTTTTGCTTATATTGAGGAAAAAACCGGGCAAAAGCTGGACCCGGATATACTGACCGTAGGATTTGCCCGTCGGACAGCCTCGTATAAACGCAGCGACTTAATCTTTCGTAACACCGATCTTTTGGATCCTTATTTATCTAAAGGGAAACTGCAGCTTATTTTTTCCGGGAAAGCCCACCCCAATGATGCTTTAGGGAAAGAGATTATCACTGATTTGGTTAAAATGGACCGGAAATACGGCCGAGCAGTGGTTTTTTTGGAAAATTACAACATGGAAGTAGCGAAACTTTTGGTCCGGGGCTGCGATGTTTGGCTAAATAACCCCAGGCGCCCTTTTGAGGCCAGTGGGACTTCCGGGATGAAAGCAGCTATGAACGGAGTAATTAATTTTAGCGTGGTAGACGGATGGGTAGCCGAAGGACCGCAGCATGGTATCAGCGGTTGGCTGTTGGAGCAGGCAGCTAAGCAATCGGAGGTATGGGATCAGGATGAAAAAGACCTGCAAGAGTTGTATCAGGTATTATTCAATGAAATAATACCGACATATTATTATCAGAAGGAGCGGTGGCGGGAAATGATGCTGTCCAGCATTGATATGGCCCAATGGCAGTTTTCTTCCGCCCGGATGATAAAAGAGTACTATGATGTTATTTATGTTCCGGTATTTCAAGCTCAAGGTGAAATAACCACATCTCCTTATGTTTTTAACCAGGTATGGCTCGAGGAGCATCCACAACCCTATGGGAGTCAATGAAAAAAGTTCCTGTAAGCTTGCTTTTCTCAAACTAATAAGGAGGCATCAGCTTTGAACACAAAAAAGTTTTCTGCATTAAAAGTGGCTTTTGCATATATTGGGACTGTTGTGGGGGCAGGATTCGCCTCCGGTCAGGAAATACTCCAGTTTTTCAGTTATTTCGGTTATTGGGGTTTGGTTGGATTACTACTGGCCGCCGGGCTTTTTGTTTATTTTGGTTATTTAATTATTAAACTGGGGGCAGAATTAAAGGCTGATTCTCATTTGCCGGTGATAAAGTATGCTGGGGGAGAATGGATTGGTAAAGTCATTGATTACGTGATTACCTTTTTCCTTTTCGGAGCATTAACAGTAATGGCGGCAGGTGCCGGTGCACTGTTCAGTGAACAATTGGGCCTGCCCCAATTTTTAGGCAGCGCCTTGTTAATAGGTATCACCCTTGGTACGGTGCTATTAGGGCTAAACGGGGTCATTTCCGCCATTAGCTTTGTGGTGCCGGTTCTTCTGGTTTCCGTGCTGGCTATTTCAGGCTATGCCCTGGTGAGCACAGGGATTCCCGGGGGAGCTTCTCAAGCCGCAATCAGAGGAGGCAATCCGGCGGTACCTTTTTGGCCTTTTTCTGCCCTGGTGTATGTTTCCTATAATCTGATACTGGCAGTTGCAGTATTGGCACCTATGGGAAAAGAGTCTGCCGGTTTAAACACTATTAGAAAAGGTGCATTGTGGGGGGGGATTGGATTAGGTATAGGTGCCCTTTCCATCTTCTTGGCGATGCTGGCAAATATGCCTCAAGCCGCGAAATATGAGCTACCCATGATTTTTGTAGCCGGACAGATTTCTCCTATAATTAAAACAGGATATGCCTTAATATTATTTTTAGAAATCTATACCACAGCGGTGGGAAGTCTGTATGGCTTTTCCGTCCGATTTACCCGACCCCAAAGCAAACAACTGAAGCTGTTGGCAGCAGGGGCAGGCATTGCTGCTTTAGCGGCGGCCCAATTAGGTTTTACTGCTTTGGTGCGGATTCTCTTTCCCCTGGTTGGTTATGCGGGAATCTTAATGTTGGGTGGGTTGGTTTATCAGCAATTAAAATCTCTTGGCATATTTAAGGCTTTTATCCCCCGACCGGCATTCAAAAAATATGAAAAGGACAGAGGGTCCCGAGGAAAAGACAAAATATAAAAATAAATATCAGAGAAGGAAAATGGAAATATATGCCGAATTATTTCTGATATTAGTATAATATCCGGAAATAAGGCGGTGAAATTATTGGCAATCAGGGAAGGATGTTGTGAAACTCTGAAACACTTTTTAACGGTTGTTCCTTATATAAAGCAATTTACTGTGGATGATTTAGGCCTATTGTTGTGTGATACGGAAAAATGTATTTGTGATATAAGCCCCAGCACCTTTAAATGGCCAGTAGAGTCTTACGAGGGGTATAAAATTGAACCCAGCTGGATTTCCTATGAAGCAATGCAAAAGAGAAAACGGGTAGTAAAGGAAGTCGGAAAAGAAGTTTTTGG
The DNA here is from genome assembly GCA_012838175.1 of Clostridia bacterium. Lineage (GTDB taxonomy): Bacteria > Bacillota > Dehalobacteriia > Dehalobacteriales > Dehalobacteriaceae > DUPU01. The sequence goes on along the minus strand of DUPU01000140.1, from coordinate 12,993 downwards.
TGTTGACCACATTGCTATTGGTATCCCTATTTTTGAAAATGATACTTTGGTAGGTACCATTTCCCTCTTCCAGTCTGTAGACAGAAAAGAAAAACTATTGGAAATTGCTAATTCTTTAAACCAAACGATTAAAAACTTTGATGTTTCTGTACAACAAATTGCCGCGGAAGCGGAAGAACTGTCTGCTACAGGACAGGAGTTAGGCGGCCTTTCCCATGAAACAAACTCGCAAGTAGGGGAAACTGATGATGTCATAGAGGTAATTCGGAAAATAGCAGATCAGACTAATTTGATTGGTCTAAATGCGGCCATTGAGGCTGCGCGGGTTGGCGAACACGGAAGGGGCTTTGCCGTTGTTGCCGAGGAGGTGCGGAAACTGGCCCAAACCAGTTCTACTTCCACAAAGAGTATCAAACAAACATTAGATAAGGTCAAAGGTGCGGTTGAACAAATTAACTCCGCGGTGAAAGAGGTGGCTCAGGTGGCTAACCATCAAGCAGAGGCGTTAACGGAACTTTCCGCAGGGGTGGATAATTTAAACAAATTAGCCGATTCCATTGTATCTATGGCTCATGATTTAACATCGGATATTTATAGCAGGTATAATATGGATTAACGGGGAACAATGTTGCTCCCCGTTTATTATTTAAACATTTTTGTCTTTTTCTTTTGATGCTCGAACTCTTTCGTTTTTCTTCAGGTATTTTTTCCGGATTCTAATGCTTTTCGGGGTAATTTCCACTAACTCATCATCGTTGATAAACTCAATAGCTTCCTCTAAAGAAAGGATTTTCGGTTCTTTTAATTTCGTGGTTTCTTCAGCGGTGGAAGAACGCATATTGGTCAAGTGTTTCTTTTTGCAGACATTAATTTCGATGTCTTGCTCTCGATTGCCCACTCCAACTACCATTCCTTCATAAACCTTGGTGCCCGGGACAATGAACAGAGTACCCCGGTCTTCTACAGCCAACAAACCGTAAGTAGTTGCCTCCCCGTCTTCCCAGGCAATAAGGGAACCTTGAAAGCGAGTTCTGATATCGCCTTTATAAGGCATGTACCCGTCAAAAATATGATGCATAATCCCGTTACCCCTAGTAAGGGTGAGCAGTTCCGAGCGAAAGCCAATCAAACCTCGGGCCGGAATTTTAAATTCCAAGCGGACATTACCTGTGCCGCCGGAAACCATGTTAACCATTTCTGCTTTACGCCGGCCTAAGTCTTCCATAATCGGGCCCATATATTCTTCAGGAATATCAACAATTAGGTGTTCAATCGGCTCTAAAAGCCGGCCGTTATCCTTTTTATAAATTACCTTTGGTTTTGATACCTGCAGTTCATATCCTTCTCGCCGCATATTTTCAATAAGAATGGAAAGATGCAATTCTCCTCTGCCGGAAACCTGCCAGGCATCGGTGCTGTCCGTATCTTCCACGCGCAGGCTGACGTTGGTGTCCAATTCTCTGTAAAGTCTTTCCCGAAGCTTCCGGGAGGTAACATAAGTCCCTTCCTGACCGGCAAAAGGACTGTTGTTAACGGAAAAGGTCATGGTTAAGGTCGGCTCGTCTACCGTAATAACAGGTAAAGGATCCGGATGTTCCGGTGCGGTGATGGTTTCCCCGATATTAACATCATCAATGCCGGCTAAGGCCACAATTTCTCCGGCGGAGGCGGATTCTACTTCCATTTTGTTTAGCCCGTGGAAAACAAAAGTTTTGGAAATTTTGTGGCGCTCTATTTGGCCGTCATGACGGATTAATGCTACACTGTCTCCCCCTTTGACGGTGCCGCGCTTTATTTTTCCCACCGCGTATTTACCCAGATAGTTATCATGGTCTAAATTGGCGACCAGCATTTGAAAGGGTCCTTCCTCCACCTGGGGAGGAGAAACATGATTAATAATCATTTCAAAAAGGGGATTTAAGTTATAAGCCTCATCTTCCAACTCTCTCTGGGCTGTTCCGGACCGAGCGGAGGTATAGACAATGGGAAAATCTAATTGCTCTTCATTGGCCCCTAATTCTATAAAAAGGTCAAAAACTTTATCGATTACCTCATGGGGGCGGGCATCTGCCCGGTCAATTTTATTTACCACCACTATCGGCTTTAAGTTCAATTCCAGGGCTTTTTTTAAGACAAATTTAGTTTGGGGCATAGGTCCTTCAAAAGCATCAACAATTAACAAAACGCCGTCAACCATGGATAAGGCTCTCTCCACCTCACCCCCAAAGTCGGCATGTCCCGGAGTGTCTACAATATTTATTTTAGTATTTTTATAGGTAACGGCGGTATTTTTTGCTAAAATAGTAATACCCCTTTCCCTTTCCAAGGGATTGGAGTCCATCACTCTTTCTGTTACTGTTTCATTTTCGTGAAAAATGCCACTTTCCTTTAACATACCATCTACCAGGGTCGTTTTCCCATGATCTACATGGGCAATAATGGCAATGTTGCGAATGTTTGGTACCATAAAATTCCTCCTAAATTCGAGCTTTTTATAGTATATCAACTTCGCATCTAGGTTACAACATTTCTTAATTCAACTTAATTAGTAACTCATGGTATTTTTTATATTTTTATAAAAGTAATTGTTTTAATTTTCTATTGTTTAATTTAAAGCAAAGAATTTGGATAGAGGTTAAAAATATGGAGGTATTAACAGATGTGGCAAGACATTAATTGGCGCGACTGGAGACTACTGATAAAATTGGACCCGGATAAAAGAATTAACGCCCGGCTATTGGAACAAATTGTTTTCCAGCCGGTTGTGGATGGGGTAATAGTGGGGGGTACCCAAAATATAACCAAGGGAAACACAGAGGATCTAGTAAATATTATAAGGGACACCGGCTATTCCCGTCCTTTAGTTCAGGAAATATCCCAAATGGAGGCAATTTCCACCGATGTTGACGGGTATCTCCTTCCTGTTGTTTTAAATACAGCTAACAGGGACTGGTTTATTGGCAAACATTTGGAGGCGGTGAAAAAATTTGGACATCTCATTGACTGGTCTCAGATTTTGCCTGAGGCCTATGTCATTTGTAACCCCCAATGTGCTGCGGCGCAGCTTACCCAGACTATTTCACCCTCCTTTGCTGATTTGGAGGCTTATTTTACCTTGGTGGAGGAAGTATACCGCCTGCCTCTGTTTTACCTGGAGTATAGCGGAATTTATGGAAATGTGGAATGGTTAAAAGGGATTAAAGAAAGGCGTTTGAAAACACATATTTTCTATGGGGGCGGGATTAAAAACTTGACTCAGGCCGTAGAAATGATGGATATTGCAGATACCATTGTTTTAGGCAATGTGGTCTATGAGAATCCAAATGGTTTGGTTCAAATACTGAAAAATTTAAAATAAAATTACTGGATAAAGAATGCCTGGAAGGATATTGAAAAGGTTTAGCGAAATTCAAATAATCAGCCAATATATATTTTCCGATTATTTAAAACATATTCGGGCATCAGCTTTAAGAGAAGTGAAGCAAATTCAGATAGGCAAGAATCAAATTTTTTAGGGGGAAACACGCATGGTTTTGTTGCGGGATATTTCTGAGTCTGTTCAACAAGTGGCTGAGGCGATTGCCGCTGTTTTAAATGTTGAGGTGGAAATAGTTGGCTCGGATCTGATTCGGGTAGCCGGTACCGGGGCTGCCGCAAAGAAAGTCGGACTGAGAATGGATTATGGTGTAATCAATAAAGAGGTTCAGTGCCGGCGGGAAGCCATTTTTGTTCCGGAACCCGGGCAGCATAAATATTGTTTTAAATGTGCATTACATAAAAATTGTCATTATAATGCCCAAATTATTTATCCGATAGTTTATGGGAGTAAATGTATAGGTTCAATTAGTTTGATTTCCTTCGATAAGAAACAGGAGTCCACATTGCTGAACAATGGGGAAGGCTTGATGGATTTTCTCAATCGCATGGCGGATATGATCTCCAGCAAGATTTCCGAGAGAGTCTTATTGGAGCAGTTAACTGTGACCACATCGGAACTTAGAGCGGTAATTAATGCTGTGGGACAAGGTATTATAGCTATAGATAAAAGAGGTATTGTCATACATTTTAATAAAATGGCTCAGGATCTGCTGCAATTGGCACCGGAAAGTATTGTGGGAAAAAGCATTAGATTAATTACACCAGGTGATGCCTTGTTAGAGGTAATAGAAAAAGGACAGGGATTTGAAGAAAAAGAAATTATGTTTAAAAGAAAAAAGGACCAGATTCGTTTATTGGTCAATGCCCAGCCGATCCTGGCGAATAATGAAGTTATGGGAGTTGTTGCAGTTATCCAGGATTTAAAGAGTGTGGGTAAATTTATCTATACATTAACAGGACATGAAGACTACGGACTTGATAACATCCTTGGAAACAGCGATTCCATTAACCTGTTAAAACAGCAGGTACAAAGGGTAGCCAGGAGCAACTCTACAGTTTTAATTAGGGGCGAAAGCGGTACCGGTAAGGAACTTTTTGCCCGGGCTATTCATGCGGAAAGCCAAAGAAATCAGGGTCCTTTTGTCGGGATAAATTGTGCCGCTATTCCTGAGACCTTGCTGGAGAGCGAGTTATTTGGCTATGAGGAAGGGTCTTTTACGGGGGCAAAAAAAGGAGGAAAACTAGGGAAATTTGAGTTAGCCCAGCAGGGGACTCTTTTTCTTGATGAAATTGGGGATATGCCATTGCACTTGCAAGTAAAGCTTCTGCGGGTTTTGGAGGAAAGAAGTTTTGAAAGAATTGGGGGAATCAGCCCAGTGAAATTAGAAGCTCGTTTGATTACCGCCACAAACCGGGACTTGGAAAGTATGGTCAAGAGAGGTGAGTTTCGGGAGGATTTATATTACCGGTTAAACGTGATTCCCTTTTTTATTCCTCCTTTAAGAAACCGGGCAGAAGATATAAATGTCCTGCTTTCTCACTTCTTAAATTATTACAATAAGATTTTACAGAAATCTATAAAAGGTTTTTCCCGGGAAGCGGAAAGCATCTTGCTCAAATATCCCTGGCCGGGCAATGTTAGGGAACTTCAGAATACAGTAGAATACTGCGCTCATATGGCGGATACCCCTTATGTAGAAGTACATCATTTACCTCAGCGCATGCGACAAAAGGTAGGTCCCGGAAGCTTAAGACCGCCCCATATCAAGCCCATTGAACTGGCGGAGAAAGAACTGATTGCTAATGCTTTAAAGTTTTACGGCTCTTCTTTGGAAGGCAAAAAGAAGGCTGCTGCAGCATTGGGAATAGGCTTAACAACTTTATACCGCAAAGGTAAAAAGTATTATCTACCGCAATTTTCAGAATGAAAATAATTTTCATTTTGAAAATATATTAGTTTATTAGGTTGTGAGTAAATGAATTTTCATTTTGAAAACTAAGAGATAAGTTAAAAATAAAAAAACCCAGTTTTTACTGGGTTTTTAAAATTCTCCCTTTTTGGCATAGCCTTTGCTTATATGGTATGAAGAGGAAAAAAGGGGTGCCATATGAAAACAAAAGAGATTGCGGAAATTTGTGAAGCCATTGATTTCTCCACCCTTTCACCTGATGTGGTAGAAATGGCTAAACGCTGTTTATTGGACTTTTTGGGGGCAGCTATTGCCGGTTATTCCGCCAAGTCGGCTTTAATAGCCGTAAAAGCTGCGGAATATCTGGGGAAAGAGGGGGAGTGTACGGTAATCGGCTCATCTACTCCTATGTCCCCTCTTGGTGCGGCTTATGCCAATGGTACTTTAGGTAGTGCCCTGGATATAGATGACGGGCATCGGGGGGCTGTGGGTCATCCCGGGGTGATGGTGTTTCCCGCGGCACTGGCTGTGGGAGAGATGAGTCATACTTCAGGGAAGGATTTTATCTCTGCCGTTATTGCAGGCTATGAGCTGGCCATCAGGTGTGGCATGGTAATGAACTCCAACCATGATAAAAGGTTCTATGGGTCGGGAGGCTGGGCTGTATTTGGTACAGCCGCCGCCGCAGCCCGTCTCCTTGGTTTAAGTGGGAAAAAAATGCAAAATGCCATCACCATCGGAGAGGTTTACGGGCCAACCGCTCAATGCGGTAAATCTATTGCCTGGGGTGCCATGACCAAAGAAAGCATTGGCTGGGGCGTGGTAACCGGTGTCTTTTCCGCTTTATTAGCACAGGAAGGTTTTACGGGACCGGAGGAAATTCTACTGGACAGGTTGGATTACGCGGTAAATCCTGATGATGTTTTTGCTGATTTTGGCGAGAAGTACCAAATACTTAATATTTACTTTAAACAATACCCCTCTTGCCGTTGGTCCCATGCTCCCATTTCAGCAGCCCTCAGGATAAAAGAAAAATACCGGCCTGATTTTAGAGAGATAAAAAAAATCCGGGTTGAAACATTTAAAAAGGCACTTACCTTGAATCACAAAATACCCGAGAGTACTGAGGCTGCCCAGTACAGCATACCTTTTACTGTGGCTAATGCTTTTGTTAATGGGGCAGTGGGTCCGGGGGAAGTCAGTGAGCATAATCTGCAAAACCCATGGGTTAAACAATTAATAAAAAAAATAGAATTAGTACATGGAGAAGATTTAGAACCTTTATTCCCAAGCGTCAGACCGGCCCGGGTAATTTTGGAGATGGCCAATGGGGCAAGTTTTTCCGAGGAAGTGCGTTTAATGCCTGGGGACCCGGAGATACCATTGACCTGGCAGGACTTAACCCAAAAATTTGCTCATATTACCCATCCGTTTTTGGATAAGGAGAGCAGAAAAAAAATTCCCGAAATGGTTTTTTCCATGGAACATCTGAAGGATATCCAAAGGTTAACCCGATTATTGAGGTTTGAAGCCAACATTACTTATTAAAAATAAACGTTTTTCAAGAAAACTTTCAGCCCCAAATTTGCAAGGAGGTGAAAGAGAAGGGGTAAAGTTAAAGCAGCTAATAGCAAGAAAGGGGAGTTTGCGTAAATGTATCCGGCGCAACTTGGAGGGCAACTACGTTTATTTAACAGTCAAGAAGTGGATGCCATTCATGAAGGGGTGGTAAAACTTTTATCAGAAGTAGGAATGCAGGTAAAAAGCAAACAAGCTTTTGAGATTTTCGAAAAGCACGGGGCATGGGTGGATCCTGCCACGGAAATTGTCAAAATACCCAGGGATATGCTGGAAAATGCCATTAAAACCGCCCCGTCGAAGATAATTATTCACGGGCGGGAAGAAAAACATGACGCGGTGCTGGAAAAGAACCGGGTGCACTTTGGCACGGGCGGTACGGTGATGTATGCTTTGGATTTTGAAACGGGAGAAAGAAGAGTCACCAATACCCATGATTTACGGGACCTGGCTCGGTTAGTGGACGCTTTGGATAATATTTCTTTCTATGTAATTCATACCTATCCGGCTGATGTGGCTGAAGAAGATGTAGACGTAAACCGATTTTACTGGGCCATCACCAATACTGCCAAACCTATAATGGGCGGTATGTATACTATGAAAGGGTTAAGGGAAGCCATTAAGGTATCGGAGATGGTAGCCGGCGGGGCCGACAAACTAAGGGAACGCCCCTTTGTCTCATTTATCACTTTGATGGTAAGCCCGTTGGTAATGGATTGGCACTATACAGATTTCCTTATTGAAGTGGCAAAGAAAGGACTTCCTCTGGCGGTTCCTTCGGAACCCCTGGCCGGGGCTACTGCTCCGGTAACCCTAGCCGGGACTATTACCATTAACCTGGCGGAAACCTTAGCCGGGTTAACTTTAGCTCAATTGGTCAATCCGGGGTGCCCTGCTTTTATCGGGACTACTTCCAGTATCATGGATATGAATACCGGAACTTATGTGGCAGGAGCTATTGAATCTTCCATAATAAACGCCGGGATAGCCCAAATGGCCCAATACTATGATTTACCTCTTTATGCCACCGGCGGGCAGTCCGATGCCAAATTGAATGACGCCCAGGCAGGCTACGAAAGCGCTTGCCAGGCGATGACCTTAGGATTGTCCGGAGCGAACTGGATTCATGATGCGGCGGGGCTTTTGGAGAATTGCACCACGGTTTCTTATGAAAAAACGGTTATTGATAATGAAATCCTGGGCAATGTGATTCGCGTTTTAAAGGGAGTAGAGGTTAACAAGGAAACTTTAGCCATAGACATTATTAGGGAAGTAGGACCTGCCGGTAATTTTTTAGCTCACGAACATACGGCCAGGAACTTCCGACAAGAATTTTATATTCCCCAAGTAGCCGACAGGTGGAACCGTATCACCTGGAGTGAGAAAGGTAGCTTGGACACTCATGCCCGGGCCCATAGAATAGCGGAGAAGATTCTCAAAGAACATCGGGCGGCACCTATGGACAAAAAGGTACAGGCTGAGATACGTCAAATGTTTCCCGGTATTAAAGGGGATGATCTATAATTCCGACAAATGTTTCAGAAAACAGATTAGGAGAGGGAAATATGACATTACGAAGTTTTTCCGGGGGAGCCTATAAACCGGCATTGCCCCAAGAAATTGAAAGAATACATAAGGCCTCCATGGCTATTTTTGAAGAAGTGGGAGTAGAGGTCCATGATCCTTTGGCTTTAAAGTTTTTTCATGAAGCCGGGGCGGAAGTAGATTTTCAGAAAAAACGCTTTTTTGCATCGGAAAATTGGGTGATGACACATATTAAAAAAGCTCCGTCACAGGTAATCCTCTGTGGTCGGGACGAAAAACATGACCTGGTTCTGGGGGGGACAAATGTTTATTTGGGAACAGGGGGGACGGCTCTTAATATTCTTGATTTAGAAACCGGTGAAAGAAGACCCACTCAGCTAAAAGATGTATGTCAAACAGCAAAATTGGTTGATGCTCTCGAAAATATTCATTTTTTTGTCTTACCTGTTTACCCCGGTGAATTGCCCCAAGAACAGGTAGATGTTAATCGTTTTTTTGCTGGCCTTAGCAACACTTCCAAACATGTTATGGGTGGGGTTTATACAAAGGAAGGGATCCGCAAGGTTATCAGAATGGGAGAAATTATTATGGGCAGCAGGGAAGCATTAAGAAAAAGACCCATATTCTCTATGATCACCTGTATCATGAGCCCTCTTAAAATGGATGCCAAATACACGGAATTGATGCTGGAAGTAATAGAGGCAGGGATTCCCCTGGCCACTCCGGCTGCTCCTATTGCAGGTATGACCTCGCCGGTGACTTTGGCCGGTACTGTAGCTCAACTGAATGTAGAAGCTCTCAGTGGAGTTTTGCTGGCTCAGATAGTTAATCCGGGAACTCCTGTGCTATTCAGCATTGTACCAACTACAGCTGATATGAGAACGATGGCGTTCCTTTTTGGGGCGGTGGAAAACGGAATGATGAATGCCTTAGGCGCACAACTGGCTCATTTTTATCAATTACCTATTTATGCCACCGCCGGTGTTACTGAGTCCAAAATTCCTGATGTACAGTCAGGTTATGAAAAAATGTCTACATCAATGTTGGTGGCATTAGCCGGCGCAAATTATATCCATGATGCGGCGGGACTGATTGAATCAGGCATGACGGTAGCCTATGAGCAATATGTGATAGATAATGAGATAAATGGGATGGTAATGAGAGCTGTCCGGGGAATTGAGATTAATAATGAGTCCATGGCGGTTGATGTAGTGAAAGCGGTGGGGACCGGGGGGAATTTTTTGGCTGAAGAACATACCATCAATCATATGCGCAGCGAGTTTTTTATGCCTCAAGTGGCAGACCGGAGCAACCGGATCAATTGGGAGGCGGACGGTGCACTGGACGGCAGGGAAAAGGCCCGAAAAATCGCAAAAAAAATTTTAAAGACTCATAAGGCAATGCCATTAAAAAATGACATCATCGAAAAAATCAAAAATGAAATGCCGGAAGTAATTATGGATTAGCCGTCAGATTGACAGGGAGGAGTATCAAAATATGAAATGAGTATCCAAAAAATATCATCTCCAGTTTTGGCCGTTTCACCCCGTCTGGATGAAACGGTAACATCAATGAGGCCGGTGTTGTCATGGAATAACAGTAAAGGAGGAGTGGGAAGGAGGACATATTGTTTACAAATTGATATTACCCCCGATTTTAACAGTTCCTATCTTTTTGAACAACATAACATTCCTGAGAAACATAAAATTAGCTCCTGGCGTCTAAATGTTCCGTTAAAGGATAATTGTCAATATTTTTGGCGGGTTAGGGCTGAAGACAGCCAGGGAAACAAAAGTGAATGGGGCAAAGAAATAGGGGGAATAACCGCTCGTTTCAAAGTAGATTCGTCTTATACCCAAGATTTTTTCGGAGTACGGGTACCTGCCGTGGAAATCACAGCATCCCACGGTTCTGGAGCAGAAAGAATTCAGGATTATGATGAAGAAGGATTTACTTGTTGGGAAGGGGTAGGAGCTAAGGAGAATTGTTGGGTTAAGTTTGACTTAGGATATCGGGCGGAGATTTCCTGTATTTGGCTTCTTTGCGGACCGGCAGGCTGGTTTAAGCAGGAAAATGAGCAGCATGACCATTTTAGCCGGGATTCCGGTTTAGAGGGTAGATTGGTTGACTATTGCTGGCAGTACAGCGATAACGGGATAGATTGGCATGAAGTGCCTAACTCTCAGGTATTAGGGTCTGATGCTTTTCGGATGGATTTAGTTTTGAAGCCGGAGCCGGTTTTGGCCAGGTATTTCAAAATTCATATCACAAGGTGGATGGGCCCTTTTCCCAAGATTTATGAAGCTACTTTTTATACTCGAAAACAGCCGGATGTTCCCCTTGGGGAAAATGACCCTTATGTATTGATTATTGGTACCCAGTGTTCCGATGAGAAGAATCAGCATACAGAATTGCGGGATGCTGTCTTAGGTTTAAATGGACATATGCCCCTTCCCTGGAAGCTTAATGTAATTGAAATACCTGCTTATAAAATATCTTTTGAAGTATTAGAAAAAATGTGCCCAAAACCTGTTGCCATTATTTTGACAGGTTCTGGCCGCTGGGGGGAGATGATGCCCAGGTTTGAGTATAATGGGGTGTTTAATATCATTAGACATTCAGATATTCCTATTTTAGGGGTATGTAACGGTCATCAGCTGTTAGCACAACAAGAGGAACTCACCTTTGTCCGAAATATAGGACGCAGGTATCATGCTCAAAGCATTGAATCCTTATTCCAAGAGGATATACCCCCTGTATATATTCAAAAGTATGATCCCATATTTTGCGGAATGACCAATCCTTTCTTTGGCGCCCAATATCATAGTTGGTCAATTGACGTCATGCCTGCCGGATTTGAGGTTCTTGCTACATCCAAAGATTCTCAGGGAACGGAATGTATTGAGGTGATTAAAGCAAAGGACAGGTTGATTTATGGGACACAATTTCATCCGGAGAAGCCCTATCCTTGGAGCCTTGGCAAAATGATTTTAATTAATTTTTTACGTATGGCATTAAATGAATATAACAAAAAGAATTAAGGACTGGTGATAAAAGAAAAAAGGAGGTTTCAATTGTGCGTAGGTTTTTATGGTTGGTTGTGGTTTTAATGATAGGTTTATTATTGGTTGCCGGTTGTGGTGGATCTGCCCCAGCTCCAACTGAACCTGCCGGTGATGGATCCGGTGAGCAGACCGAACCGGTGGAAAAACCTAAAATTATTGTTGGGTCCAAGAATTTCACAGAACAACTTATTGCAGGGGAAATGGTTGCGTTGTTGTTTGAAGATGCCGGTTACCCGGTAGAAAGAAAAATGCGCCTTGGAGGAACCGGCTTAGTTCATGAATCTCTAGTTAACGGGGAAATCAATGTTTATGTGGAGTATACCGGTACCGGCTTGACGGCTTTACTCAAAGAAGAACCCATGTTTGATCCCCAAGCGGTATATGACCGGGTAAAGGCAGCTTACAAAGAAAAATGGAATTTGGTATGGTTAGAGCCATGGGGATTTAATAATACCTACACCATTACTATGTCCAAAGCAAAGGCTGAAGAGTTGGGTGTAAGCAAAATCTCCGATTTGAAAGGTAAAGCGGAAAATATGATCATCGGGGCCACTCAGGAATTTATACCCCGGGCAGATGGTTTGGCCGGTTTGCAGGAGAAATACGGATTTAAATTCAAAGAAGCCAAAGGAATGGATTCCGGGGTAATGTATGAGGCGTTAAAAGAAGGAAATGTTGATGCTATTTCCGGTTTTGCCACAGACGGCCGCATACCTGCTTTTAATTTTATTAATCTTGAAGATGATCTGAGTTATTTCCCGCCTTATTTTGCCGCCCCTGTTGTCAGTGGTGCTCTCTTGGAACAGGACCCGGCCGTGGCTGATATCCTGAATAAATTAGCCAATAAAATAGATGATGCGACTATGGGTGCCCTTAATTATGATGTTGACGGAAACAAAAAAGAACCTATTGATGTCGCCAGAAAGTTCCTGCAGGATAACGGGTTGATAAATTAGTTAATGTCCTTAATAAAGAGCTTTTAGCTTTTAGAAGAGAGGATGGGATGGCTGTCCGCTATTCCATCCTTGTTCCAAAGGAGAGTTGTACATGATTAAGCTGGAAAACATTACGAAAATATTTGCTAATGGGCATGTCGCCGTGGACCAGGTAAATCTGGAGATAAATAATGGGGAATTTGTGGTATTAATTGGTTCCTCCGGGTGCGGCAAAACAACTACCATGAAAATGATTAACAGGCTCATTGAACCGACTAAAGGCAGGATTTTTATTGAGGGAAAGGATATCAGCCAAGAGGATCCCTTTCAATTACGCAGAAGCATTGGTTATGTAATCCAGGAAATTGGATTATTTCCTCATATGACTGTACTGGAGAATATTGCCTTGGTTCCCCGCCTGCAAAAATGGCCTAAGGAAAAACAGATCAGCCGGGTTGAGGAGCTGCTGGAAATGGTGGGACTGAACGGAGCAGATACCATGAAAAAATATCCCCGGCAATTGAGCGGGGGACAGCGTCAACGGGTGGGTGTGGCCAGGGCTTTAGCCGTTGACCCGCCGAT
>DUPU01000139.1 GCA_012838175.1 Clostridia bacterium | reverse complement strand
TTTCCACAATATAATCAATTTCATTTTGGGGACATTCCAAAGCGGCTTCGGCCGCCTTCTGGGAAATAGAATTAGGACAAAGGGTGATAGTATAATGTAGTTTTTTAATTTGAGAGATTAACTTTTCCGGACCGGCAATATACCCTACCCGAAAACCCGTCATACAATAAACTTTGGAAAACCCATTTAAAACCAGGGTCCTTTCCTGCATTCCCTCTAAAGAGGCAATGGATCCGGGATAGGGAGCATCAATAAATCCATCATATATTTCATCGCTGATTACTATTAGATTATGCTTCTGGGCAATTCGAGCAATTTCTTGCAGGTCTTCCTTAGGCCAGACATCACCTAAAGGATTGGAGGGATTACAGAAAATCAGCACTTTGGTCTTTGGCGTAATGGCCATTTCCAACCGTTCCGGATCTAATCGATAATTATCCTCTTCCAAAAGTTCAAAGAAAATTATTCTTCCTTTGGAAAAAGCAGCCGCTTGTTCATAAGGACCATAATGAGGTGTAGGAATGATAATTTCGTCCCCTTGATCTATGAGTGACTGTACACAGATAAAAATTCCCTCCGTCACACCTTGGGTGACGATAATATCTTTTTCAGGATTGTAGTTAAGCCCGTTCTTCTCTCGAAACCTTTTGGCAATGGCCGCCTTTAATTCAGGAGTACCGTAATATCCTGTATATCTGGTATGGCCCTGATCAATTGCTTCCTTACTCTTGTTTACAATGTAGGCCGGTGTTGGAAGATCAGGATTGCCAATGGATAAATCAATAATCCCAGGGCGCCCGGCTGCATATTCTTGAATAAACTCACGGTTTTCCATAGGAATGTTACTGACTCTTTCCGTAATTAATAATGACAAATTAATCTCCCCCTTTTAATATCTTCATCACGTTAAATGCTTAAAATGTTCCAAAAAGCAATCATGGCCTCCTCCTTTAAAATTTAAAGGGGAGACCATTACTTAATTATATTTACCTATTCTGCAAATATTTCTCTTTTCCTTCTTGAAATTCAAAAATTATTTCTTTAGTACAAAATATATTTCCTAAATATTTCATCTATTTCTCCTTTTAAAATAATTTGCCGGAGATAATTATTTTTACACATCATATCCGCTGCCAGTTATGAGCATGCAATCCTTCGATTTTAGCCGAAAGAGAAGAAAGGGGGCAATCAATCCGTTAACTGCCCCCGAAAACCTTAACAAATTAATTGGTTAAAGCACTTAAGGGAGCGGGAATCCGCCCTCCTCTATTCACAAATTTGGCCGGTGAGTACCGATTTACAGCCATTACCGGTCCTTTGCCCAATAATCCCCCATACTCCACATAATCTCCGACTTTTTTCCCGGGGGCAGGAATAAGCCGGACCGCGGTGGTTTTATTATTAATCATGCCAATGGCGGCTTCATCTGCAATTATCGCCGCAATGGTTTCCGCCGGAGTGTCCCCGGGTACGGTGATCATATCCAATCCCACCGAACATACACAAGTCATAGCCTCCAGCTTATCCACAGACAAAGCCTTATCTACCACTGCCCGAATCATCCCGGCATCCTCACTTACCGGAATAAAAGCACCGCTTAAACCCCCTACATAGGATGAAGCCATAGAGCCGCCCTTTTTCACTGCATCATTAAGCATGGCCAAAGCAGCGGTGGTACCATGGGTACCGCACCTTTCCAAGCCCATGGCTTCTAAAATATCCGCCACACTGTCACCAATAGCCGGAGTAGGAGCCAAAGATAGGTCCACAATGCCAAAGGGGACATTCAGTCTCCGGGATGCCGCCCGGCCTACCAGTTCTCCCATCCGGGTCACCTTAAAAGCCGTCTTTTTTATAATTTCTGCCAAAGTCCCCAGGTCTGCCTCGGGATTCTTTTTTACCGCGTTCAGCACCACACCGGGACCGCTTACACCTACATTAATTACCGCCTCCGGTTCCCCAATTCCGTGAAAAGCACCGGCCATAAAGGGGT
>DUPU01000138.1 GCA_012838175.1 Clostridia bacterium | reverse complement strand
CCGTTAAAATTCTTTCCCTTCTCTTTTCCCTGAAGATAAAAGATATTATCCCCCGTGATAATCCCCATATCAGCCACAACGATAATCCGGCCCGTATCATAATTTCGCCTCACTTCACCGATAACCGGCCGAAAGGTCTCCTTATCCACCGTGTTACCGGGAAACAAGTCATAATGAAGAGGAATACCATCAGCATCCATTGCCAAACCCATCTGCACAATCGGATTCCGGCGGTTTTCCTTTGACAATCCGAACTTACGGAATTCATCCCCCTCATCAATCTCAAAATAGAAGTTTGTCACATCATAATAGATAGTCTTAGTATTACGTCCATACTTCTCCATGATCTGAGCATTCAAATACCTTTGAAACTCCTTGGCAATCTTCGAAAAGTGAGAAAGAGACCGGTAAACATCCGCCAAAGAGAAGTTAAACCGTTCAAAATAGCGCTCCTTTTCCTCGAAAGCCTTCTTCTTAGAGCCAGGAGAGAGGAGCCTTGAGATTACCAAAAGCATCATAATGGAATTAGTATTATACTCAAAATTCTCATGTCTGGACTTATTCTTGAAAAACACATCCAAACCCAGCTCATGATAAATCTTTAGAATTGCCGCATAGCCAAAGTTTTTTCTGTTGTCAGTATCAACAGGAAGCTTTTCCTCCATATTAATTGACAAAGTTATCTTCTTCTTGGCATTTTCCTCTTCAGTCATTTTCCGAGCAACCTCTTTGAAATGGGCGATAGGGTCATCATAAATTTTTTCCAATTCATCCAGGTAACCAAGGGATTTAATAGTTTTGGCTCTTGGTTTGCCGTCAGCATCCCGATAAGCCTTTTCGATGGAAAGGTATATCCTTCCGTTTTTTCTGCGGGATTGTTTAAGGTTCAAAAAAAGCACCTCCGAAAATAATGGATATATATTTATATTATACCATAACAATCTATACATTACTATACATAAAAATGAAAAAATTTTAAAAAAAATATACCCTTGAAGCTTTTAGCCACAAGGGTTTTGGATTTTCTATTTTGAAAATTGCTGTAAAAGAAACGATTTTATATTGCGATTTTTTGTGTTTACATTAAGGTTTAAAGGGTATACCATATAATAAAAGAAGAAAGGTATTTGGCAGATGCAGATGAAGATAAAAAAGGCAACTCATAAAAAAAATAATGAAAAACAAAGAAAAAAAATACTAGATATTTTAGAAGAAACCTATCGGGGCAGTTCTACCGCCTTACATTTTTCTTCTCCCTTTGAACTGCTGGTGGCGACAATTCTGTCTGCCCAGACCAATGATAACCAAGTAAATAAAATTACTGATACCTTATTTAAAAAATACCATACAATGGAGGAATTTGCCAAGCTTAACCCGGAAGAATTGGAACAAGAAATTAAAACTTGCGGTCTATATAAGAATAAGGCCAAAAATATCATCGCCGCAGCTCAACTTTTGTTATCTGATTTTGCAGGAGAGATTCCCCAAACCAGAGAGGAATTAATGCGGTTGCCCGGGGTGGGCAGGAAAACAGCTAATGTTATTTTAAGCAATGCTTTTGGCATCCCTGCCCTGGCGGTGGATACCCATGTTTTTCGGGTATCTGCCCGGCTGGGTTTAAGTTCGGGTACTAATCCTGAAAAAATGGAAGAAGAACTGGCCAGGATAATACCAAAAGAAAAATGGGGAGAGGCACATCATTGGTTAATCTGGCATGGACGGAAGATTTGTAAGGCAAGAAAACCTAATTGCCCAAACTGTCCGCTTAATCAATTGTGTTTATTTACTCAAAACAGGGAGGACCAATTATGAAAAGAACTAAGTATGTGGTAAGTCTTTATTTGATAATTCTTTTTACTTTTTTTAGTACTGGATTAGCCTATGGAGCGGAAAATTTAAACGAAGTTAGGAACTTGATTAAAACCCGCTATTATCAGGATGTGGGTGATGAGGTGCTTAACAAAAAGTCAGTTCAAGAAATGGTGCAGGCACTCAATGATCCTTACTCAACCTATATGGAACCGGAATTATTTAAAGATTTCTTAGATTCATTAGACGGTAAATATGTAGGAGTGGGAATGTACATAAACGAATTTAAAGACAGAGTTCAAGTGGTAAATCCTATGCCGGGAAGTCCGGCGGAAAAGGCCGGTCTAAAACCGGGTGATATTATTACCCATGTTGACGGAAAATCTGTTGAGGGATTGGGTTCCAGCGAGGTGGCAGCAAAGATAAGAGGTATAGAAGGAACAAAGGTATCAATTACTGTCAACAGAAACGGTCAGGTATTTGTTTTTACTATGGTTAGAACAGCGATAAACATGCCCAGTCTTGAGTATCGCTTATTAGGGCCCGGCATCGGTTATATTAATTTGTACAACTTTACTTCAGATTCTCCTGAGGAAATGAATAAGGCTATTGATGCTTTAATGGAAGAAAATATGCAAGTACTGGTTTTGGATTTAAGGGATAATCCGGGGGGGCTTTTAGACGTAACTGTGGATATTGCCGGTAATTTTGTGCCAAAAGGACCTGTGGTCCATGTGCAGCAAAAAGGGAACAAGGAGTATGTACTAAGAAGCTTTAAAACCCCGTGGGGTATTCCTGTGGCGGTCTTGGTTAATGAAGGGACAGCCAGCGCAGCAGAAATTCTGGCCGGGGCAATTCAGGATGCTAAAACCGGTATTCTCGTGGGTACCAAAACCTTTGGGAAAGGCAGTGTCCAAACTATTTTTTATTTAAGTAACGGAGGCGGCTTAAAACTTACTACAGCCAAGTATTTGACCCGGGGGAGACAGGAAATAAACGGAAAAGGTTTGGTTCCGGATATTGTTGAGCCTGATAAAGATAAACAATTGGAAGTGGCTGTAAAGAAATTGGACAGTGGGATTTCTTTGTTTGATATTCAAATGATGCTGGGTTCAAAATTGATTTTTGTAGGCTATCGTACTTATGAATTGCCTGTCAGCCCATATATGATTAACGGCAGTGTGATGGTACCATTAAGAGCTGTTGCTGAATATTGCGGAGGAAATGTGCTTTGGGAAAAAGATAAAACTACGGCAGTCTTCCCGAAAGGAAAATTGGTAATTGATTCTTGGTCAAAAATAATAAAGACGGAAGAGGGAAAAATAATGGGAAAAGCAATGAATAAAGACGGCTACATCATGGTTCCCATACGCTCTCTGTCAGAAGTCATGGGTTATCAGGCCGGTTGGCATAAAAATACTCAGTCGGTTTACTTATTGGAACAGGCTAATTAGTTGGAGTCGACGTTGTTTGTTAGTGAGTCCAGCGAACAACGGTAAACGGGAAAAGAGGAAAGGTTTAAATTTTATGCTTTAAAATAAATATTAACCAGCAAAGAAGGAGGATAAGAATTGGAAGGTTTATGGTATACGGAACTGCAAGAACCGGGGGTTGCGATATCCCTGGAAACAAAGACGAGGCTTCATGCGGAGCAAACTGATTTTCAATACTTGGAGGTTTTGGATACAAAAGCTTACGGGCGAGTTCTGGTGCTGGACGGGGCAATTCAGACTACAGTCAATGATGAATTTGTTTACCATGAAATGATAACCTTGGTGGCACTGAATACTCATCCTAATCCGGAAAATGTTTTAGTTGTCGGAGGCGGCGACGGGGGAGCTATCAGGGAGATAGTCAAGCATCCCAAGGTAAAAAAAGCAACACTGGTGGAGATTGATCCGGCAGTGATTAATGCCTCGAAAAAGTATTTACCGGAGATTTCCGCCGGTCTAAATGATCCTAAAGCAGAAGTAAGGATTGAAGACGGGATTAAGCATATTGCTGATTCTAAAGGTAAATATGATATTATCATAGTGGATTCTACAGACCCGGTAGGACCTGCCGTCGGTCTTTTTGAAAAAACGTTTTACCAGGGGATTTTTGATGCTTTAAAAGATGATGGTATCTTTGTAGCCCAAACTGAGTCTCCTTATTTGACAGCCCATTTAATAAAGGGAGTTTATAAGGATGTGCATTCTGTTTTTCCTATTACTAAATTATATCTCGCTTACATACCTTCATATCCCGGCGGAATGTGGAGTTTTACCTTGGGTTCAAAGAAATATGATCCGGAAGCAGTTGATTTAAAGTCTATACCTGAGACAAAGACTCGTTACTATACTCCCCAGATCCATAAGGCTGCCTTTGTTTTACCGGTTTTCGTCCAGGAACTCTTAAAAGAAGCCTTAAAATAGGAAAAAGTTTAACTGTGAAACATTATTCATCCAAAGCATTAAAACCTTATTCATTCTGTTGACAAGTATTTGGACTTTGGTTATAATAAAAAGCGTTCGGGTGAACGGACAGCGTAAAATTCCAAAAGATTTCGTTGACATTTAACGCAAAATTGTGTAAACTAAAGGTTGTCGTTTGGATGAAGTGTGGGCGATTAGCTCAGCTGGGAGAGCGCCTGCCTTACAAGCAGGATGTCGGCAGTTCGATCCTGTCATCGCCCACCATGTACGTGGAACTGTAGTGTAGTGGTCTAACATGCCGGCCTGTCACGCCGGAGATCGCGGGTTCGACTCCCGTCAGTTCCGCCATTGCCTCGGTAGCTCAGTTGGTAGAGCAGAGGACTGAAAATCCTCGTGTCGCTGGTTCGATTCCGGCCCGAGGCACCATTTTGCGGGCGTAACTCAGTGGTAGAGTGCAACCTTGCCAAGGTTGAAGCCGAGGGTTCGAATCCCTTCGCCCGCTCCAAGTAAAAACACAGAGATTCTTGATCTCTGTGTTTTTTGTTTTTTTCTTTTGGAAGCAGGTGGGGCGAATTGGCTTACATTGTCCAAGTACCACCCGGGGTATGAAGAAGCTGTAAAATCTGTTCTTCTGTTCCGTCCATAGCATTAATATATACAAGGAAATTGTCTTCTTTATAGCGGGATTTAAACTCATAACATAAAGCTTCTTTTCCAGTGGGCAAAGGAATTACGGTAAGGCGCCTGCTAACCACTTCCAGATTGGGGTTAAGTTTTTGCTCCGCTTCTTCCAAGGTTAGTTTTGGTTCGGCCAGATTTCTTTCTTCATGCTGCATTAAGTACCCTGTACTTTCAAATCCGATTATTTGACCGTTGTCCATAGCCACACTTACTTTTAACAGGTCCGGATAGATGATAACATCCTTTTCTTTGTAGGCAAAAGAGACGATAAGGGTGTTTTCTTGTCGTAGGGAATAAGTTGGCACCATGGATTTAAACTCTGTTTTTGACAAGAAGGTTTCAGCTTTTTTCAGGGCTTCTTCCAAGCCTATTTTGGCATTTCCGACACTTCTGGAATTCATAACCATGGTTACATGTCCGCTTTGCTGGCTTACATCCACATAAATTACTTCACCCATACTGGGTACCCGAGGAGAGATCCGGACAGAATATACGGGTATATAGGCATTTTGGGTACTTTTCCCGTTTTCTGCAACTAAATAGTCAACACCTTCCCGGAGATCTACAAATTCTCTGGCAATTCTTTTGGCATCATCCCAGGTAATCGGATCACCTGTGATCCCTTTGGGGTTTTTAGTAATTAAATGGTCGGAGAAGGGACCGTCATATATTAATGTTGGATACTGGTTTATTTGTTCATTAATTTTGGTGAAGTTTGTTTCTAAATAATTGGTAGATTCCCGGTCAAGTTTTTCTTTGCTCTTTTTTCTTACTTCCTGCCAGTTAATACCGTTTTCGGCTACTTGTTTTTGAAGTTCAATGAGGTCTTTGCTTAACTGGGAAGTCTGATTATGTAATTCTTCCAATGTTTTCAGCTGTTCACTGCTCATAGGACGACCGTCAGCGTTATTTTTGGCCATGGTGTAAGCATAGTCACCTAATTGGGTAAGAAATCTTTGAGTTCGGGTTAGGGTAACATGGGACAAGGGCAGCTGACCCAAATTATCCTGGGCAAAGTTAGCCTGCCACCAAATGTCCGAAAGCAACCTTATATTCTGCCGAGGTGAACCGGAAACTATACTTTTTGATGTTAAAACCGAAAGGTTCTCCACATTTTCAACCAGGTTATAAAAAGAACGTTGATGCTCATTTTCTAACATAATTCTATTTTGCCGGTTTATTTGATATTGATTATATCCCCATGCTCCTGTAACAATCAAAGCAATGGTCAGTAAACCGGTTAACCAATAACGACGCATATTATTCACCACCTTTTAAATTTATATTCCAAAGACATGGTTACCGTATTCCACTACAATTTTTCTTGTCCAAATCCAGGGACTTACCGGCTTGGACGGGTTCCAGAAAAACAGGCTGCCATAGGTAGGATCCCAACCGTTTAAGGCATCCCGGGCAGCTCTAATTGAATCATCATTAGGCTGAGTGTTTACCCGCCCGTTTGCTACAGATTCTAATGCTCTTCCCTGATAAACTACTCCGGACAAGGAGTTGGGGAAATCCGGGTGTTCAACTCGGTTTAAAAGAACCGCCCCCACGGCGACTTTCCCGATGTATGGTTCAGCTTCCGCTTCTGCGTGGATAGCCCGGGCCAGGAGCATAATATCATCGCTGACAGATACTTGGCTTGGCTTGTATCCTGTTTGGGTTGCAGGTGCTGTGCCTGTTCCCAGGCCCAAAGCATTGTAGGTTTGGGCTCCCACAATACCGTCCGGAGTGAGACCGTTTTTTCGCTGAAAATCTTTAATTGCATTAAAAGTTGCTGCTCCGAGAAATCCGTCAATTGGCCCTTTATAATAGCCCCAATTGCTAAGACGCTTTTGTACTTCAATAACATGAGTTCCGGAGCTTCCCCAGTAAAGTGTTGGCCTGGGCTGAGCAATACCTGATTGGTTGGTCAAAAAAAATACGGCCGTAATAATAAAGACTAATGAAACGGCCAAGATCAATTTTCGATTTTTCATAAGGCATCCTCCTTGGAAGAATAATAGGTTATGCAGTATTATTTTCACTCTTTGGCAGGTTTTTTATGCTATAATAAGATAAGCTTTTTGGCAGACAAGTATAATTTATGTTTCCCAATGTGGTAAAGCTTGATAATCATAAAAGATTCTAAATTGCAATATTAAATGCAACAAATTTTGAAACCGTATGATATTAGAAAGTAATTACATGTGGTTGTCAAGGGCGGAGCGAAGCGGAGTTCATTATACCCTTGACAACCTCT
>DUPU01000137.1 GCA_012838175.1 Clostridia bacterium | reverse complement strand
CTTCTCATCAGGGATCATAAAATAAGTAACAATTGGTATTATAATTAATTGCAATAGCGAAATAACAATATTCATCGGATGAAAAATTGTTTGAGATACAGGGATCACTCCAATTAAATCAACAAGGAAATGATTTTCTGTGGCCACCAGCAACTGACTAGCTCCTGAGATCCCCGCATGCCAGGTACCGGAACCAAGGTATGAAGCTGCCACTAAAAGAGGATAATGGATTTTTACACCTTTTTTGGCCATTTGCCGTGTAATCTCTACGCATAAAAGACCGGTAGCTACAGCCCCTACCCCCCAGTGTATGTACCAAATAATGAAAGAGCCCGCGGAGGCAAGTAATACTGCTTGACCAAAATTTTTCGGTAAGCTTGCTACTTTTGATAGCCCGCGCCGGAAGAGGGGTGCGGATGAAAGTGCATAACCTGTCATCAAAGCCATGGAAGATTGCATAGAAAAGGTAAGCATTCCCCAGAAACCATTACCCCAATAACCGAAAATTTCTAAAGGGGTTTTACCTCCCAATACCACTCCGCCAAGCATAGCAACGAAAGTCAATAATAAGCAAAAAATAAAGGCATCAGGTAAGAATCGTTGGACAATTGTAGAAAAAAAGTTACCCATACTTCTAATAATTGAACCCATTACCTATTTCCTCCCTTACTGTACTGTTGAGTTAGTGTTTTTTTTCACAATATCTCGTAAAAAATAAATAATTCCGTTCTATGGAAATATTAAGAGTATACCTAATAACCCCCTTCTCAACGAATTATAAGGCTTTTTTCTTATACCTCCTTTATTACATTGTGTTTTTCCCATGGGATTAAAAAACTTTATATAACTAACTCCTAATGTTAATTATAGTCGGTGGTTATAAATAAATCTGTAATTATAACTACATTTCGACAATTTTTTTATACTTTCAATAATTTACCCAAACAAAAATATCAAATTATTATCCTTATCCCACAAAAAAATCCCATTACCAATGGGATAACATCGTTGTTTATTATATTTTTATCAAACCCTTCAAAACCTTTTTCGCTTTTACAACTCTATCTAAATGGTACTCCAAATAATTTTCCAAGGCTTTTTCTAACTCTATTCTCTGCTCTGGAGAAACTTTTAGGCGAAATATTTGTCTAGGGTCCATGGATAGTAATTTTTGCATCACAAAAATCGTCCCGGAAGAAATTCTGTTTTCTACCCTCCCTCCGGAACATTTAGCACAAACAATACCCCCTGCCTTAGAGTCAAGGAAAAATGTACCTGTTCCTAACACTTGTCGGCAGATCATGCACCCAGATAAATATGGTCGATATCCCAATAAATAAAGGAGCCGGATTTCGAACATCCGGCATACCAATTCCGGGTCATCTCCTAATAAAAGCCTTAATGAAAGCAAGGTGGTAAGAAAGAGATTTTCATTTGGCTCCCGCTCCGGAACGGCAATGTCCAGCAATTCAACAAGGTAAGAAGCATAAACCAGCCGCACCAGATCTTCCTGGAGGCTGCCATAAGATTCCACACTTTCTGATTGGGAAACAATATCTAAAGATCGTCCCCGATACAGCAGCAAGCGGGAGTGAGCAAACATCTGCACTCCTCCCCGCAGCCTACTGGTCGGCTTTCTCACACCCTTGGCAATAGCCTGTATTTTACCGTATTCTTTAGTATAAAGGGTTAATATCTTATCTGCCTCGCCAAAATCCCTGGCTCTTATGATTAATGCGTCAACCCTGTATAATTTACCCATACTATCCCTTCATCCCGTAATAAATGGCGTGACAGAGAACCGTCCCCTGTCACGCTAAGCGGCCAATGAAAACGGAAGCCAATCCGGTATAAATCAACAGCCCTGTGATGTCAATAGAGGTACTGATAAAAGGAGCTGAAGCAACTGCCGGGTCAATGCCCAAACGCTTAAATACCATGGGTACAAAAGTTCCCATTGTGGCTGCCGTAATCATATTTCCTAAAAGGGCCCCTCCCACCACCAATCCTAGCAACAAACTTTTCTGCCAGAACAAAGCCACCAGGGTAACGATTAATCCGCAGATTAGACCTACCGCCATACCTACCATGGCTTCCCGTCCTACCGCAATAAACAATTCCTTGGCATCTATTTGACCTGTAGCTAAACCGCGCACAGTTATGGTTGATGATTGTGTCCCCACATTGCCTCCCATCCCGGTTAGAAGGGGAATAAAGTACGCCAGGGCTACTACAGCTTGCAATTCCGCCTCCAAACCCCGGATAATCCGTCCTGCCAAAAGCCCTCCCACTAAGGTGATTAATAACCAAGGCAAACGGGAACGTAAAGAGTTTATAATCCGGTTTGCTGAATTATCTTCTAAATCAATTTCTGCCGTACCGGCCAAGCGAAAAATATCTTCTGTGGCCTCCTCATGAATAACATCAATCACATCATCTACTGTGACAATTCCTAAAAGACAATTATCGTCATCT
>DUPU01000136.1 GCA_012838175.1 Clostridia bacterium | reverse complement strand
TAATCAATCCCAGTGCTCCAGTAGTTTATTCACCTTCGTCATCTGTAGCCAATATGAAGAAAGCCAGTTATATTACAGGTACTCCGGAAGGTATGCTAATTAATATTGCTAACTTGCAAATGGCCCTAAACTATTATCATTTGCCCACTCGAACTATGTGTGGCATGACTGATGCCAAAACTGTAGACTGTCAGGCAGGCTATGAAACCATGCAAAACATAATGATGGGCATGCTGGGCGGGGCGCACATCATTGTGGAATGCCTAGGTGTACTGGACGCCATTATGACCACTTCTTATGAAAAGTTTATTATTGACGAGGAAATTATCGACAGAGTAATTCGCATTGAGCGTGGAATTGATACTTCGGAAGAGGCCCTTGCTACAGAAATTATTCAAGAAGTTGGGCATAACGGAACATATCTTACCCATCCCAGTACATTTGAACATTTTCGAGAGAGTTGGCGGCCTACCGTATCTGACTGGGATCTCTATCAGGACTGGCAGGAGAGCGGGGCGGAAGATGTAGTTACCCGGGCAAATAAAAGATATAAACAGATATTGGCGAGTGCACCGTCATCCTTACTGGATCCTGAAGTTGAGGCAGAACTTTTATCCTATATGAACAGGGTAAAAAAACTTTAGAGCAACTAACTATGAGACATATATAAAAAAGAAAACAGGTCTTCGCTACGGGAAATGTTAATCCTGGGGCGAAGGCTTTTTATTTTGCATTAGGACCAATATTTTAAGGTTTATATATTCTAATGGTTCCGGTAGTTTAAAATCAAGGACTAATATACATTGTGTTAGTAAATTGCATTAGTTTTATTAACAGTCTGATAATAAAACGCTTTTGCATTTTTATATAGAATAAACGTAGATGGAAATTTCTAATTAACATATAAAATTAAAGGAGAGGGATCTATTATGGTTTGCCTTAATACTAAGAATTTAAACGCGGATGAATTAGTAAAGCTGGACAAGGAACATTTTTGGCATCATCTGACACAACATAAGGTTTTCGAAACAAAGGACCCTATGATTGTTACCGAGGGAGAGGGTCTGATCATCAAGGATATTCGGGGTAAAGAATATATTGATGCTACTTCAGGCGGTGTTTGGTGTGTAAATGTTGGTTATGGACGGGAAAGCATTGCTAAGGCTGTTTACGAACAACTAAGAACTATGGCTTATTATGCCGGTTCCGCAGGGAATGTTCCTGCAATTTTATTAGCCGAAAAAATAACTTCTTTAATGCCGGGAATGTCTAAGGTTTATTACTCAAATAGTGGGTCTGAGGCTAATGAGAAAGCATTTAAAATGGTCCGACAGGGAAATAGAAAAAGATTTCCCGGCAAAGAAAAAATTAAAATTTTATATCGGGACAGGGATTATCATGGAACTACATTGGCAGCTTTGAGCGCCACCGGTCAGGAACAGAGAAAAGAAAACTATGGTCCGTTTCTGGATGGTTTTAAAAAAGTACCCCATGCATGCTGCTATAGGTGTCCTTTTGGAAAAGAATATCCTAATTGTGAAATAGAATGCGCTAAAGCATTGGAAGAAGTGATAATAAAAGAAGATCCCGATACCGTAGGCGCATATATTGTAGAGCCCATTACAGCCGGCGGTGGGGTTATCATGCCGGTTCCGGAGTACTATAAGATTGTGCAGGAAATATGCCGGAAGTATGATGTACTCCTTATTATGGATGAAGTCGTAAATGGTTTTGGCCGGACAGGTAAGTGGTTTGGATATCAGCATTATGATGTGGAGCCGGATATTGTGACCATGGCTAAAGGGATGGCAAGTGCTTATGCTCCCTTATCGGCAACTGTCACCAAACAAGATGTGTTTGATATCTTCCTGGATGATCCCAGTAAGCCCATGGATTATTTCAGAGATATCTCAACTTACGGTGGTTGTGCGGGAAGTTTCGCTGCAGCTTTGGAAAGCGTCCGGATCATGGAAGAAGAAAAGTTATGTGAAAACAGTGCTAAAATGGGTGAGTATTTTATTGGTGAGTTGAAAGAATTATCCAGTCTGCCTGTTGTGGGCGATGTGCGGGGGAAAGGATTATTTGCCGGCATTGAACTGGTAGAAGACAAAACCTCTAAGACGCCGTTGGAGGAAGGAAAAGTCAGAAAGGTAATAGCAGATATTGCTGCCGAAGGGGTTCTTGTTGGAAGAACTAACCGGAGTTTTAACAACAATTTAAACAATACTTTAGCATTTGCACCGGCATTAGTTGCCGATAAGGCCGTTCTCGATAAAATTGTTAATGCAGTACGTATCGGCTTGGAAAAAGCATGTGAGTAATTACGAATATTACCGAAATCATAGAAAAGGAGAAAGAAAATGAGGTTTCAAGGATTAACATTAGGGATTCCAAGGGAAATTATGCCTGGTGAAAGACGCGTAGCAGCAATACCGGAAACAGTAAAGAAAATGGTGGCAGAAGGCGGAAAAGTTGTTATTGAAAAAGGTGCAGGATTAGGTGCGTTTTTCACTGATGAGGAATATGCAGCGGCTGGAGCGGAATTGGTAGCCACAGCCCAAGAAGTGTATGATAAAGCAGATATTATCTTAAAAGTTAAAGAACCTTTGATGAATGAGGAGACCGGTAAGCATGAAATCGATATGATGAAAGACGGCCAATATATCATTACTTTTATTCACCCGGCTTCACCGGCTAATCATCAAATGGTAAAAAATATGGCTGCCAAAGGTATTGTCGGCTTAACCCTAGACGGAGTGCCTCGTATTTCCAGAGCACAAAACATGGATGCGTTAACATCCATGAGCACCATTGCCGGATATAAATCGGTATTAATGGCTGCCAACAGGCTGTCCAAATTTATGCCCATGGTAGGGACTGCCGTAGGGATGATAAAACCCGCCAATGTATTGGTAATTGGAACAGGTGTGGCAGGATTACAGGCTGTTGCCACGGCAAAAAGGTTAGGAGCAGTTGTTAAAGCCGCCGATATTCGCCCGGCGGCACGGGAACAAGCACAGAGCTTAGGTGCAAAAATTGTTGAATTGGGAATTCCTGATGAATTGGCAGTGGGTGAGGGGGGATATGCCAACAGGCTTCCGGATGAGTGGCTCTTAAATGAAAGGGAAGCATTGAAAGCTGCCGTTGCCGATTCCGATATCATTATCTTGACTGCTTTAATTCCTGGAAAAATTGCTCCTATTCTTATTACAGAAGAAATGGTGAAATCAATGCGTCCCGGTTCTGCTATTGTAGACGTGGCCATAGACCAAGGCGGGAATTGTGAAGTAACTGTTCCCGGCAAAATAGTTGATAGAGGGGGGATTAATATTGACGGGACTAAAAATATTCCCGGTATGATGCCTACCAGTTCCACTTGGATGTTTTCTCATAATATCTATAATTATGTGGCCAATCTTTGCAAAGACGGAAAAATTAATCTTAATTTAGATGATGAAATATTGGCGAAATCATTGGTTTGCAAGGATAAAAAAATTGTTCATGCAGGTGCTTTGGAAGCAATGAACATGTCAAAATAATTTATGGGGTTTTGAGTAGTAAAGAAAATTAAGTGCTAAGCTAATTATTAGATATATTTAATATTTCAATGAAAGATCCCTTTGAGTGGGGGATCTTTTATGACATTAAAGGATGATATTTACAGGGAAGATAAATAAAAAAATAAGTCGAAATAACTTATATGGGGCAGATAGACTTAAATGGAATATGACACTTATTTTGAATCATTTACCTGATATCTTTAACTATAAGCTTATAACCACTCTAATAAATCTTTTATTACTTGGCATGATAATTGCATATAAAGATTTACGGTTGTTTTCATTAGATTTGTTTACGTAGAAATATAAATAAAGGAGGATGAATATGAGGTCTAATTCTGAAGCGGCAGTAAATTTAACTCGCGGGTTTGGCTTAAACATGTTTTCGGAAGATGAACTTTATGCCATTCATTTAGCTACTCTTAAGGTACTAGGGAAAACCGGTATTAAGGTGGAAAGTGAAGAAGCACTGGAAATCTTTGCTTCCGGGGGAGCAAAGGTAGATAAGGCGACCCATATTGTGCGATTTCCCGCATATATTGTAGAGGATGCCATCAGGACTGCACCCAGCACCATCGTGCTTTATGCCCGTAACCCTAAGAATAATGTAGTCCTGGAAGGAAAAAGAGTCCATTTTACCAACTTTGGCGAAGGAATTATGGTCTTTGATCCATATACCGGTGAGTACAGAAAGTCCACCAAACAGGATTGCGCTAATGCTGCATTAATGTGCGATTATCTTGACGAAGTTGATGTTATTCTTCGGGCAGTAGCTGCTCATGACGTATTTACTCCAATTCATGTGCTGCATGAGATGGAGGCTTGTTTCCTGAATACTTCCAAACCGGTTTTCAATGGAGGGGTTAATTCCCGTTTGGCGGAGTATTTATTCCAGATGGGAGCAGCGGTAGCCGGCGGTATGGACAAGTTTAAAGAACGTCCCATGCTGTCCCTGAATGTCTGTCCTACCAGCCCTCTTCAGCTGACAGCCCACTGTACGGAAGCCATTATTAAATGTGCTGAATACGGTGTTCCCGTGAATGTTCTTTCCATGGCTATGGCTGGGGGATCATCCCCTGTAACTCTGGGTGGTACTTTGGTTACTCATAATGCTGAGGTTCTTTCCGGGGTGATTTTAAGCCAGTTGACCAGGAAAGGCGCGCCGGTGATTTATGGCAGTTCTACTACCATGATGGATTTGAGGACGACAACAGCTCCGGTGGGAGCACCTGAATTAGGCATGATTAATGCTGCAGTGGCTGCCCTGGCCCAATATTATCTCTTGCCCAGTTGGGTAGCCGGTGGGTAGGCTGACAGTAAAATACCGGATGCGCAGGCCGCCCATGAAGCAACTATGTCTACTCTATTAACGGGTTTGGCAGGGGCCAACCTGATTTACGGGGTAGGAATGGTGGAACTTGGCATTAGCTTTAGTTTTGAACAAATGGTTATTGATAATGATATTATCAAAATGGTACGTAAGGTAATTAAAGGTATTGATATTAATGATGATACCTTGGCTGTGGATGTGATTGACCAGGTAGGTGCCGGTGGAAACTTCCTCAGCGAGGAACATACCATTAAATATATGCGTACAGAACAATCCTATCCCAAAATTATGAATCGGCAAATGCGTTATGCTTGGGAGGCAGGCGGAAGTAAAGACTTAACCGCTGTTGCTTATGAGGAAGCATTGTCCATTTTGCAGAATCATAAACCTGAGCCTTTGGCGGAAAGTGTCCAGGAGGAACTTAAAGCTATTATTGCGGAAGCGGAAGCTGAATTCGCTGTAAAGAAAAAGAAATAATTTTTTCTTTATAAGAGAAAACACTTTCTGTAACGTTGACGATTATTTGATGAAAGTAATTTGTCTTGGTTATGGAAAGTGTTTACCTCTCATGTAGGTAACTTTTCGGCTTTGTTTCAGTCAAAATAACTTAAAAAAATTATTAAAAGGGAGGCTTTCTAATTGTCTTTTAGCCCGTACAAAATTATTAATCAAGAAGATTACCAGAGAATTCATGAGGCATCCCTGAAAATACTAAGGGAGACCGGTGTTGTTTTTCACTCTCAAGAGGCAATTGATCTTTTTAAGAAACATGGCGCCCGAGTAAACGGAAATATTGTCTATATTGATGCACCTATGGTGGAAAAGGCTCTCTCAAGCTGTCCGAAAAAATTTGTTTGGCATGCCCGAAATGAAGAAAGGTCGGTTACAGTAGGGGAGGGAATTTTGATCCAGCCGAATATTGGTCCGGTATATATCCAAGATCTGGATCAAGGCCGCAGACCGGCTACATTAAAGGATTTGGCCAATCTGGTTAAAATTTGTCAAGCCAGTGACGTGATTGATCTTAACGGTAGTGTTCCGGTTGACCCCTGTGACGCGGACAAAGAAAAGAAATATTTTCAGATTATGTACGAGATTCTGAAAAATACCGATAAACCTATCATCGGGGCCTGTGTCACGGGCCCGGAGGCAAAAAAGATGTTGGAGATGGCGGAAATTGCCATGGGAGAAGGGAGCTTGGACCGTCCCAGTGTAGGGGTGCTTGTTAATTCCCTTACTCCTTTGGGTTATGCTCCGGAAACAGTGGAAACCATGATTGAATATTCTAAACGAAAACAAATTATTCTTTTGGCTCCCTGCATTATGGCCGGAGTATCCGGTCCGGTAAGCCTTTTGGGGACTGCTGTGCTTCAGAATGTGGAACTCCTGGCAGGTATTGTGTTAACCCAGTTGGTAAATCCAGGTACGCCTGTGGTTTATGCCACTGCTTCTTCAGTGGGTTATATGAAAAATGCCAGTTATGCTGCCGGAACTCCGGAAGCAATGTTGATAAATACTCCTAATATTCAGATGGGTTTAGAGTTTTATCATCTGCCTACCCGAACCATGTGCGGTATCACCCATTCAAAAGTCTTGGATTGCCAAGCAGGCTATGAGACTATGATGAGCTTAATGATGGGCTTGATGAGTGGTGCTCATATCTTTGTACAATGTTTAGGTGTGCTTGATGCCATTATGGCCACTTCTTACGAAAAAATAATTATTGATGAAGAATTGATCAGACGCGTAAAACGTATTCGTAACGGAATAGATACCTCTGACCAGGCTTTTGCGGTCGAAATAATTC
>DUPU01000135.1 GCA_012838175.1 Clostridia bacterium | reverse complement strand
TTCCATGGGACAATTTAAACATTTCTTGTACCTTAAACGGAGTGGTAAAACAAAAATCCCATACCAAAAACTTGATTTTCGGGGTGCCTTATCTTATCAGCTATTTAAGTAAAATTATGACCCTGCTGCCGGGGGATGTAATTATCACTGGGACTCCTTCCGGAATTTCCTCTATGGTTCCGGGGGATGAAGTTGAGGTGACGATTGAAGGGATAGGAACATTAAAAAACAAAGTAGGAAGGAACGGATAAATTCAGTGAAGAAGGTTATTGTAGTAGGTGGCGGGGCTGCGGGGATGATGGCGGCTGCAACAGCCAGAGAAAGGGGGGCTGAGGTAACCCTGCTGGAAAAAAACAAGAGATTAGGCAAAAAAATGCTGATTACGGGCAAGGGACGTTGTAATATTACCAATGCCGGTTCTATAGATGATATTATTAAAAACATACCCGGTAACGGCCGGTTTCTGTACAGCTCCCTGAATAGGTTTTCCAACAGGGATGTAATTGATTTTTTTCATAGGCTTGGGGTAGAAACAAAGGTGGAGCGAGGAGCACGGGTTTTTCCCCAATCTAATCGGGCAATGGATGTGGTGGAAGCGTTGAAAAACTATCTGGAAAAAATCGGTGTCCGGACAAAATATGAAACTAAGGTGGAGGAAATACATATAACAGAGGGGAAGTTGGCAGGAGTAATTGCCCACGGAGGAAAAACTTTTTCCGGGGAATCCGTAGTTATCGCGACAGGAGGTGCCTCGTATCCTGCTACCGGTTCTACCGGGGATGGGTATATCATTGCCCAAAAAGCAGGCCACAGGATTACTCCTTTAAAACCTTCTTTGGTTCCTCTGGAAACCTTGGAACCATGGGTAAAAGAATTGCAGGGTTTAAGTTTAAAAAACGTAAAAGTAGAAGCAACAGCAGGGGAAAAAGTCTTAGGCTATGAGTTCGGAGAAATGCTGTTTACCCATTTTGGCATATCCGGTCCGGTAATTTTGTCATTAAGTAAACCTATCGCGGATTATTTTGAAACTTCCGGCCATGGCACGGTTCAGGTACATATCGATTTAAAGCCGGCTTTAACAATAGAACAATTGGATTTAAGAATTCAAAGAGATTTTCAGAAATATTCCCGCAAGTATTTGTCAAATGCCTTTTTTGACCTTTTGCCCAAGTCATTGATCCCGGTTTTTGTAAATATTCTGCCCGTGCCCAAGGAAAAATTCGTGCATCAGATTACCAGAGAAGAACGAAATAAAATCGTTAAGCTGCTGAAAAATTTTACCTTAACCATAACCAAAACCCGTCCCATAGCGGAAGCTATAGTAACCGCCGGGGGAGTTTGCCTGAAGGAGATAAATCCCAAAACCATGGAATCAAAAATCGTGCCCGGGTTGTACTTTGCCGGAGAGGTGCTGGACATTGACGGTTTTACCGGGGGATATAACCTCCAGGCGGCGTTTTCTACAGGTTATACCGCGGGATTTTCCGCTGCTGAATAAAACATTTCACTACCGCATATCTTATAAGGATAAAGAAAACTTGGCCAATAAAATCAAGCTTGGGGATAGCATGGTTTATTCTTAGATAGGCGGGGAGTGATTGGTTTGATTAAAAGAAGATGGCAGGGGAATTTTTGGGTTTTGGTGGAATATGGGGAGAAAATCTTAGTTAGGGTGGTAATTTTTGGTCTGGTAGCTTTAGTGGGGGTGCAGGCAATGCTCACCTCCGACTCTATGAGGTTTTACCTTAGCTGGGCAGAACGGCTGGAAGGACAGCCCTTTCCGGAATGGTCCAATCCTTCCGCCCGGGTAATGGATGCAGAATCATCTGTTTTTGCCCATCTTACTGTGGAACTTATGGATTTTTCTTCCTTATCCAAAGCAAAAGTTTTACTTAACGATGTAGAAATTGCTGATTTTCGCAACAAGAAAGTAACTATAAAGGTATATCCGGGTGATACAATAAAAATTGACGGTACTTTTTATAATCGAAAATTAGAATTTGTGATTAGTGAAATTTCACCTAATATTTCCGCCCCAGATCTGCATCAGGTAATCCAAACCGACAGTACGGTAGAATCCTTCGGGCAGGTTAAGTTCAAATAAGTGTTGCTATTTTATCCCATGTTTTTTATAATATATTTGCAGAATGGAAGGATGGTGATAATATGGTAAAATACGACACTCCCGATGGAGTGTTTTTTGGTTTTTTCATGAATTTATTTTGAAAAGGAGGATAAAACATGGTGCCTTTTGGTAGTAAAAAGGTGGCGGCAGTTGCCGTTAAAATGGCCTTAACAGAAAGCCGGGAAGAAGAAAAAGAATTAAAAAAAGTTTATCTGGCACAAGGTATTCGTACTGCGGCGGTGGATTATGGCGGAGAGTTTTTAACTTCTGTTGCCAAAGTAATTGAACGGGCAGTGGTTGCTGCTAAAAGAGAAGGTGTCATCAAAGATACCCATCCCGATGAAGGTGCGGTAGCGGGAGCAACCCACGAGGCTTTATCCCAGATTATGCCCAAAGGGATTGGATTAAATATTGGCGGTAAAATCGGTATTGCTCGATATCAAGACCATATTAGCGTGGCTGTATTCTTTGGTATTGGGATGATCCATTTGGATGATGTGGCCATTGGTTTGGCCCATCGCGCGGTAATGTAGGAGGGATTAGATGCCGGTGCGAGGGGTTAGGGGAGCAATATCGGTGGAGAATAATTCGAGAGAAGAAATCAGAAAAGCCACCCAAGAATTGCTTCAGAAAATAGTAGAGAAAAATGAGATAGATATTACAGATATCGCCAGTGCCTTTTTTTCGGTAACAACTGATTTGGATGCGGAATTTCCCGCCCGTTTTGCCAGGGAGATAGGATGGCATCATGTGCCGATGATGTGTGGTTGGGAGATGAATGTACCCGGCAGCGCCAAAGGTATCATCAGGGTAATGCTCCACATAAATACGGATAAAACTCAGAAGGAAATAAAACACATTTACCTAAAGGAGGCAGAAAAATTAAGACCTGATTTAACAATGAGGTGAATTATGAGATTATATATGACAGGAATAAAAAACATTTGCGATGCAGAAAATGCCGTATCCCTCGGAGCATCGGCTATAGGCATAAAAATGGGCTACGGTATGGATGATGTACATCCTGAAACAGCCCGGGATATTTTTTTCAATCTCCCGGTATTTATTTCCCGGGTAGGTATTTTTGTGAATGAAAAGAGATATCACATCCAAGAGCTGGTGACCTTTTGCCGTTTGGATACCCTGCATTTTTTAGGTCAGGAACAACCGGAGGATTTGGAAAGATATCCGGAACATATTATCAAAACCTTTAAACAAAAAGATATAGCCCGGTTAAAAGATTATGATCTGCACGGGATTGTCTTAAAGCTAAACTCTGGAATATTGACCGGTGTTGACGTAAAAAATATGAAAAAACCATCCCTAATTCTCAGCGGAGATTTAACTCTCAGTGAGTGGACTCAAGCGATAAAGAATTACCAACCTTATGGGATACAATGGGACCTGACTGTTAATGACCCGAAGATTTTACCCGGTTTGCTCCGTGAAATTTTCCGTTAAGAAAGAATATCTGGGGAGGAATAAAGGATGATTGTCGTAATGAACCATGCAGCAAATGATGAACAAATATATAAAGTGGTTGAGCGACTTAAAAGAGAAGGTTATAATATTCATCTTTCCCAAGGGGTGGAAAGGACGATAATCGGGGCAGTGGGTGAAAATAAAGGATCAGGTTGTATTGCGGTGGAGGCTATGGAAGGAGTAGAAAGAGTCATACCTATTTTGCGTCCTTATAAATTAGCCGGTAAGGATTATAAGCCGGAAAAAACGATAATCAGGGTAAATAACCTGGAAATCGGATCTGAAAAAATACAGGTCATGGCCGGGCCCTGTGCCGTAGAAAATCGAGATCAATTAATTGAAACAGCAAAAATTGTGAAGAAAGCGGGCGCCACCATCCTCAGGGGAGGAGCTTTTAAGCCCCGCACATCCCCTTATTCTTTTCAAGGCTTGGAAGAAGAAGGATTGAAGATTTTGGCCGAAGCGCGGGAAATTACCGGGATGCCTATTGTTACTGAAGTGATGGATACAAAAAGTGTGGAATTGGTGGCAGAGTATGCTGATATTTTACAAATCGGAGCCCGAAACATGCAAAACTTTATTCTTCTAAAAGAGGTTGCAAATACATGCAAACCGATTTTATTAAAAAGAGGCCCCTCATCCACTGTTGAGGAATGGATTTTAGCAGCAGAATATATCATGGCAGGAGGAAATGATAAGGTCATCCTTTGTGAACGGGGAATTCGCACATTTGAAACGGCAACCAGAAATACTCTGGATTTAAGTTCTGTCCCTTTATTAAAAAGTTTAACGCACCTGCCTGTCATTGTGGATCCCAGCCATGGTACAGGCAAGTGGTCTTTAGTTACTCCCATGTCAAAAGCCGCTGTCGCATGCGGAGCCGACGGATTAATCATAGAAGTACATCCTTACCCGGATGAGGCCTTATCCGACGGGCCTCAATCATTGACGGGAGATAATTTTCAAAAATTAATGGTAGAAACGTTTGCTGTAGCCAAAGCAGTGGGGCGGACCTTGGGAGCATGAAATTTGAAGATTTGTCGGGCAAGGTCATTTATAAGAGGAGAGAAGCTGTGGTAATAAGCATTAAAAACAAAAATAAAAGGATAACGGGAAGCATTATGGTGCCTGGGGATAAGTCGATTTCTCACCGGGCTGTTCTTTTGGGCAGTATCGCTGAAGGTACTACGGAGATTAAGGGATTCCTGATGAGTGAAGATTGTCTGAGTACGGTAAAATGTATTCAAAAATTAGGTATCCATGTAGAAATACTTGGGCCCGGCCGGTTAAAAGTGCTTGGTAAAGGTTTGTTTGGCTGGCAAGAACCAAGGGAAGTTTTAGAAGCAGGAAACTCCGGGACTACGATGAGGCTTCTTTTAGGTTTGCTCTCGGGTCAAGATTTTCACAGTATTATTACAGGCGATGCATCTCTAAACAATCGTCCCATGGGTCGGGTTGTCCACCCATTACGGATGATGGGAGCATCCATTGACGGAAGAGAACAAGGGAAAAAAGCACCTCTGGCTGTAAGAGGGGGAAACCTCCAGGGAATACATTATCGCTCTCCGGTGGCCAGTGCTCAGGTTAAATCCGCTCTTTTATTGGCAGGATTGTATGCGAATGGAACCACTATTGTGGAAGAACCTGTTAAATCCCGTGATCATTCTGAACGCATGCTCCGATCTTTTGGCGCGGAGATCATAGAGGAGGGTGTTAAAGTATCAATTAAAGGACTGCCCCGCCTTAGTGGTCAGAAAATAATTGTCCCCGGGGATATTTCTTCAGCTGCATTTTTTATGGTATTGGCTGCTATTACACCCAAATCCGAATTAATTGTGGAAAACTTGGGAATTAATCCTTCCCGGACAGGAATAATAGATATACTAAAGAAAATGGGCGCAAAAATTAGTTTCGAAAACAAAAGAAATGAAGCAGGGGAACCTGTGGCTGATGTAGTAATAAAATATGGGACATTGCATGGGGTGACTGTTTCCGGAGCGGATATTCCCCGTTTGATCGATGAAATTCCGGTTTTGACGGTGGCAGCTGCCCATGCTGTCGGTCAAACGGTCATTAAAGACGCCGGTGAGTTAAGAGTAAAAGAAACGGATCGAATACAGGGGATTGTATCTCAAATGGCTAAACTGGGTATGGATATTTTGCCCCGGGAAGACGGAATGGTTATTAACGGAGGCCGTCCCTTGCAAGGAGCAAGAGTAAACAGTCTTCATGACCACAGAATTGCCATGGCTTTGGCTGTAGCAGCCAGAGTTGCTCAAGGAGAGACAACCATTGAGAATGCTGAATGTGTTAATATCTCTTTTCCCAACTTTTTTCCTCTTCTGGAATCCTTGTAGGATACAGACGTTTTCAGAATAGAAGCTAAAAGAGCATTACGGAGGTAAAAATGCCCAAAAAAGTAATTGCTATAGACGGGCCGGCCGGTGCGGGTAAAAGTACGGTAGCCCGTCAGGTAGCAAAAAGGTTGAATTATTTATACATAGATACAGGGGCTATGTACCGGGCTTTGACATTGAAAGCTTTGAAAATGCATATTCCTCTCACTGATTGGGATTTGCTTACTAAGTTAGCCCAAGAAACTAAAATTGAACTTTTAAGTAAGAATGATAAAATTATTGTTATTTGTGACGGTCAGGATGTTTCTGAAGAAATCAGGAAGCCGGAGGTCTCCCAAAATGTTTCGTTAGTAGCCTTAATCCCGGGAGTTAGAGAAAAAATGGTTGAGGCGCAGCGTCAAATGGCAAAAAAAGGCGGTGTAGTAATGGACGGGAGAGATATAGCCACCGTAGTTCTACCTCAGGCGGATTGCAAGGTATTTTTAACGGCTTCCGTTGAAGAAAGGGCGTTAAGAAGATATAAAGAATTAGTTGAAAAGGGTTATCAAGAGCCGCTGGATAAAGTTAAAGAGGATATTTACCGGAGAGATTTATTAGACAAGGAAAGAGAAGTTGGACCATTGATGCAAAGTCCCGATGCGGTCTTAATCGATTCTACAGGACTTTCCATTGAAACGGTGGTCGAGAAAATACTAAGTCTCTGTGGCGAGGGAGAGTGAATCATTGTATCGTTTTTTTAAATTAGTGTGTATTTTAATATTAAATATCTTTTCCCGCTGGAAAGTGGAAGGCCGGGAGCACATACCTCCCCAAGGCCCTTTAATATTAGTATGCAATCATACAAGTTATTGGGATCCGGTTTTAGTCGGGTGTGCCATGACCCGGGAAGTCCGCTTTATGGCAAAGGCAGAGCTTTTTTCCATCCCTGTGTTGAATTTAATTTTACATGTAGTAGGTGCTTTCCCCATAAAAAGAGGTCAATCAGACAGAACAGCTCTCAGAACGGCGTTGAAACTGCTGAAAGACAATGAAGTAATCGGAATTTTTCCGGAAGGTACCAGGAGCAAAACGGGAGAATTGCTTCCTTTTAAATCCGGTGTCAACATGCTGGCTTACAAGGCGGATTGCCCCATTCTTCCTATGGCAGTGATTAACGCGCGGAAGGTGCTTCTAGGCTGGTGGCATCCGGTAAAAGTCATTTTCGGCAAACCTATATTTTTTTCATTTAAAGACAGCAGGCCCTCCCGAGAAGAATTGGAAGAATTAAATGAAATTATCCGCCAAGCTGTTCAGGATTTACTGGATAGCCAAGTAAAAGTTAAGGCTTAACATTGGGGAAAAGGTATCGATATTAAAAGGTTTCGATAAAAATTGTTAATTTATGCAGGAATA
The DNA here is from genome assembly GCA_012838175.1 of Clostridia bacterium. Lineage (GTDB taxonomy): Bacteria > Bacillota > Dehalobacteriia > Dehalobacteriales > Dehalobacteriaceae > DUPU01. Next base: position 26,413 of record DUPU01000135.1, on the reverse strand, counting down.
TTTTTTTTTTTACCGAATAGAAATTATGTTTGCGGAAATGTGATAGACTAATAGGAGTGAAAAAGTTGCAAGTAGTTTTGGCAAAAAACGCCGGTTTTTGCTTTGGTGTAAAAAGAGCTCTGCAATTTGCAGAAGATGCTGCCAAACAATTTGGGAGAGTATATTCAATAGGTCCCTTGATTCATAATCCTCAGGAAGTTAAAAGACTGGCTGAGAAAGGGATTGTTGGAGTAGACGATTTAAATCAGGTTGAAGGAAACTATGCCATTATTAGGTCCCACGGAGTTAAGCCGGAAGTTTTTACCCTGGCGAAAGAAAAGAATATTTCATTGATTGACGCCACTTGTCCGTTTGTAAAAAAAGCCCAGTCATTTGCCAAGGATTTATCCGAACAAGGTTACTCGGTAGTGGTGGTGGGTGATAAAAACCACCCTGAAGTTGAAGGTATTGTGGGTTGGTCAAATAATTCCGCTGTAGTGGTAGAAAATCCTATGGAAGCAATAACAGTACCTCTCGGGGACAAGGTTGGGGTGATTGCTCAAACTACTCAATCGGACCAAAACTTCCAACAGGTTGTGGATGTCTTAAAAAAAAGGAAAGAAAACTTGACAATATACAATACTATTTGTCATGCCACAGCCGAAAGACAAGAATCAGCTTTAGCATTGGCTAAAGAAGTTGATCTTGTACTGATTGTTGGAGGATTAAATAGTGCCAATACAAAAAAATTGGCCCGGATTTCAAGTGAAGCAGGTACACCTACATATCATATAGAGGAAGTAAATGATATAGATTTTTCATGGTTCAAAGGTAAAAAGAAAGTAGGTGTAACTGCTGGGGCATCTACCCCAGATTGGATTATTAAGGAGGTATTACAGAGGATGATGGAATTTACTGATCAAGAGGAAAGGACAGAAGTAACAACAGAAACAGCATCAGAAATAACAGCAAATGAAGAAGCACAAAAAGGAACAGATGAAAAACCTCAAAATGATCTACCCGCAGAGGAGCCATTAGTAGAAGGAGAGACCCAGAATAGTACCGAACCGTCTTTTGCTGAAGCATATGACAAAGACATTAAACGTGTGCGCAGGGGTGAAAGAATTTCCGGTACAATAGTTCAGGTACGTGATACGGAAGTACTTGTAGATGTAGGGGGCAAGTCTGAGGGCATAATCCCCCGTTCTGAGCTCTCTGCCTATGAAGCAGAAAATATACATGACGCTCTTAAAGTGGGCGACCAAATAGAAGTTCTGGTGCTAAAGAGAGAAAATGATGAGGGGCACCCTGTTTTATCCAAACGCCGGGTGGATCAGGAGAAAAACTGGGAAAGATTAAATAATGCCTTGGAAACTGGAGCAATAGTTACCGGAAAAGTTATTGAAGTGGTTAAGGGTGGATTATTAGTGGATGTGGGAGTTCGGGGCTTTATCCCTGCTTCCTTAGTGGAAATGGGTTTTGTCGAGGACTTGAAGCCATATGTAGGCAGGGAAATCCGCCTGAAAGTGATTGAATGTGAACGGTCCAGCAATAAACTGGTTCTTTCCGCCAAAGCAGTTTTACTGGAAGAAGCCCAACAAAGTAAAAAAGAAACCTGGGAAAAAATCAGTGAAGGTCAAACTGTAAAAGGTGTGGTGCGTCGTTTAACCAGTTTTGGCGCCTTTGTGGATATCGGAGGTGTTGACGGCTTGCTTCATGTATCCGAAATGGCTTGGTATCGGGTGAACCATCCTGCCGATGTCCTGAAAGAGGGAGATGAACTGGAGGTATATATTTTAGCCTTGGATCGGGAGCAGGAGAAAATATCTTTAGGGTTAAAACAGCTTTTACCCAATCCCTGGGATACTGTGGATGAAAAATATCCTGTTGGCGCTATTGTAGACGCCAAAGTTATGCGCACAGCTCCTTTTGGTGCCTTTATTCAATTGGAACCAGGGGTTGAAGGGTTAGCCCATATTTCTCAACTTGCTCATCATCGGGTAGCAAAAACCGAAGATGTGGTATCACCCGGTGATGAAGTAAAAGTGAAAATATTAGGCGTTGATAAAGAGGCAAAGAGAATTAGCCTAAGCATTAAGGAAGCCCTTGACCTACCTGGGGATACTATGGAAAACTCTCCCGGAGTAAATGAAGAAAAGGCGAAAGATGATTTTCCCCAAACCTCCCAGGATGAGGGACTGGAAGTTACCATTGGCGAAATTGTGGGAAAAGATTTAACTAAAGAATAAACAAGTTTTCATATAATTAACCCTGATTAGTAAAAGCGTGGCTGTGAGCCGCGCTTTTTTGTATATTCCTTTTGGTTTTCGCAAAATATAATTATGAAATCCAATTAAGGAAAGGGGTTAGATTTAATGCCGCAAGTACCTATAGGCATGATTGTTCTTGTAATATTGTCAATTATTATTTATTTTGGATTAGCCCAGCGGGTCTTAGATCGGATGAAGCTAACGGATAAGGGGGCATTGGCGGTTATTGCCGCCATAATTGTAGGCAGTTTTATTAACATTCCCCTCATTTCGGGAAGGACCGACCTTATTGTAAATCTCGGGGGCGCTGTGATTCCCTTTATCTTTGCCATATATCTCCTGGTAACAGCGGGCACAACCAAAGAATGGGGGCGAACAGTCTTTGGAACCATTGTTACCGCTTTTCTGATAGTTTCAGCTTTCAGACTGCTTTCTGCCGAACCGGAGACCATGATGATTGACCCTCTATGGGTAATCCCAATTATTGCCGGATTAGTGGCATATATTTTGAGCCGGTCCAGAAGAGGGGCTTTTATTACGGCTATTTTGGGGGTTATTTTGGCTGATATAGTCAATTACTTGTGGTTAATCGGCACTAATACCCCCGGCAGGGTAAATATGGGAGGAGCGGGGGCTATAGATGCGGTAGTCCTTTCCGGAATTATTGCGGTATTATTGGCGGAGTTTGTAGGTGAATTAAGGGAAAGAATTCAAGGCGGTCCGGCTTTGGCAGGACGTCCGAAAAAACTCTTGGATGAGTTGAAGAATCCCTCTCACACCAGAGAACAGGAGGAAAAAGAAGGAGGAACTAATGGTGAGAAATAAATCGGCTCTTGTATTTCTAATTATCTTTGGTCTAATCGTCCTGGGAAGTGCGACCTATGCTAATCATCACTCGGTACTCACATCCGGCTGGTGGAATTTTTTAGGTGTCAGCTATGAAAGTGAGGCACCGGAAGGGAAGTATTACCAAATAGTAGATCAATCAAACAACACCATTACCATGACCGCTCTCCCTGTTCATGTAGATGATGAATTCTGGGCCGCCGATAATAAGCATTATCGGGTTACAAAGGTAAAGGATTTTACCGCCTATTGCGAGTATTTAGGAACGGAAAATATTGCCTGGCTGGATGAATGGGATGATTTACCGGCCGCAGCAGATATCAGTGTTCAAGGGGGTAATAAACAGAATAATGTAGTAGGTGTTTATCATACTCATACTGATGAATCCTATACTCCCACGGACGGAGCTGCCAGTCACCAGGGTAGGGGGGGAATCCTTAAGGTAGGAACGGTATTTGCCGAAAAAATGAAAAGTTTAGGCCTGGAGGTATATCATGACAAAACACCTCATGATCCTCATGATGCCGGAGCATATCAACGTTCCAGGAGAACTGCGGTGAACCTGTTAAAAAAGCAGCCGGCCATTGTTTTTGACGTACATCGGGATGCTGTACCTGCTGAAGTTTATGAAAGCGAAGTAAAGGGTCAAAAGGTAACAAAGATCAAAATGGTAGTGGGCCGGCAAAACCAAAACAAACAAGCCAATTTGGAATTCGCTAAAACAATGAAAGCTGCCATGGATAAAACCCATCCCGGCTTGTTTGAAGGAATTTTTTTGGCCCGGGGCAATTATAACCAGGACTTAGGTCCCAGGATGATGTTAGTTGAGGTGGGTTCAGACAAAAACAGCCGGGAAGATGCTCAAAGGGGAGCAGCCCTTTTTGCTGATACCGTACCCAAGGTATTAGGCGTCTATCAATCCAGGGCAAATAATCCCCAATACAATCAAATGGCCGCTCCGGATATTACCAGATCCAAGTCCGGTTCCGGACAAGCTATATGGTGGCTTTTAGGAATCTTAGTGGTCGGTGGAGGATTGTTTTTATTAATCAGCACTGGATCAGTAAGCGGGGGAATGAAAAAGCTTAAAGAATTTGCGGGCAGTGAGTGGAAAAACGCTTTTAGCAAAAGAAAAGAAAAATAGAGGGGGCGATTATGAAAATTATTTATTGCTGTTACGGGGGCAGTCATTCATCCGTCACAGCAGCAGCAATACATCTGGGTATGCTTCCTTTAACCAGGAAACCGACTGGGAAAGAATTATTGTCAATACCCTATTTTGACCGACAAATAAATAAAGACCATGGGTACTTCCGGTTTATGGGCCGTGATGAATACGGAAATGAGGTTTATATTATCGGCAAACATAATTTGGGAAAATACTTTGAAAATATTCTCAGGCAGATTGCCCAAATCTACGGTATCGACCAGTCCCAGACGGTTATCATTGATACTATGCCCTATGTTAATGTAGCTATGATGATTGGAGGATATACTTCCAGGCGTTTAGGGATTGTTTCCCTCGGCAGACCTATTGTGATCATGGGAACACAAAATGCTTTTTTCAAAATTGCCGCAATGGTGCATAGGTTAAAGGTAACCATAGCAAGGGGAAATTCTGATGGAGGTACCCAATGAAAATAATATTTTACAGTTATAGCGGAGTGCATTCTGCTGTGGTAGCTGGGGCCGCTTATTTGGGATTATGGTCTGCCCAAGAAGCAGCCTCTCTTCAATTTTCAGGGATACCTTTTTTCGGTTGCCAAGAAAGTAAAAGTGAATTAAGATATCTGGGAAATGATAAACAGGGCAATCAAGTATATACTTTAGGTGTCAAAGGGGAAATGGAACTTGTGCCAAGGGCAATTCAAGACTTTTTGCAATTAATGGAAATACCGGCTCAGGATTTAATTATGATAAATACTAACCTTTTTATTAATAGAATGTCCAGGTGGGGAGAAAGGTTAGCCCGGTATGGCTTAATAAAAACAGGCAATTTTTTGGCACGTCAAGGCCTGAAAAAAGATTTCCCTCTTTTATTCAAGGAGGTTAAGAAGATGCTTAAGAGACAGGGAGTATTGACTTAATTTACGGTATAATGGATAATAATGGGGAAATCATTGAAAGCGGTGACTCCAGTGAAGGCAGAAATTTCCGATGTGATACAGAAAAGCATTGCAGATGAGCTTGGCATAGAAAAAGGTGATATCCTTATATCCGTTAACGGGATTGTGCCTCAGGATCTCATTGATTACCGCTATCTTTGCGCAGATGAATACATTGATGTGGAGATTAAAAAGTGTAATCATGAAAGAATAATATTGGAGATTGAAAAGGATCCTGATGAAGATTTGGGTCTGGTATTTACCCAGGATACATTTGACGGAATGAAAAGATGCAAAAACAAATGCATCTTTTGTTTCGTGGACCAAATGCCTCCTAATTTAAGAGACACATTATATGTAAAGGATGACGATTATCGGTTATCTCTACTATATGGGAATTTTATTACCTTGACTAATATTAGCGAAAAAGACATCTCCCGCATCATAAAAATGCACATTAGTCCGATTTACATTTCCGTTCATAGCACTAATCCGGGTTTGAGAAAAAAAATCCTAAATAATCCTCGTGCCGGCGAAATCATCACCCAGATTTCCCGCCTTGCCGATGCCGGCATCCAAATGCACACTCAAATAGTGCTTTGTCCGGGAATTAATGACGGGAAACATTTGCAGAATACCATAGATGATTTGGCTAAATTTTGGCCCCAGGTAAGGTCTGTTGCCGTGGTACCGGTCGGAATTACCAAGTATCAAAAAAATTCTTTTCTTCGGTCCTATACACCTATGGAAGCCAGGAACATAATCAGGGATATTTCCTCACTGCAACGAGAGTTTAAGGGAAAGTTAAAAACTAATTTTGTTTTTTTGGCAGATGAATTTTATCTTTTGGCAGGGCAGGAAATACCACCATACGAGCATTATGAAGGATTTCCTCAGATTGAGAATGGTGTAGGTTTAGTACGATTTTTTTGGCATGACTTTCAAAAAAATGCTTTTAAATTGCCCCCGGCCTTAAAAACATTTCAAAAATTTTATTTTGTCACCGGAATTTCCGGAGAACCTGTTTTACGGCCCATTATGAAGAAACTTAATGAGATTAAAAATTTAGAAGTAAGCTTAATCCCTGTTTCCAATGATTTTTTCGGTAATTCTGTTACTGTAACCGGCCTCCTGACAGGCCATGATTTGATTATGGGTCTTTCAGAATGGAGAAAAAAAGAGAAAGGAATGCCGGAAATTTTTATCACATCAACCATGCTTAAATTTTCTGAGAATGTATTTTTAGATAATATGACAGTCCCTCAGGTGGAAAAAGTTTTAAACTGCAAGATAAATGTACTGGATCCTACGGGAACCGCTATTATAAAGGCTTTTTCGGAAAAAGCCCAAACTTAATGGCACAATTGTGCTGGAAAGGCTGGAGTGAAAGGCATGAAACCTATTGTGGCTATTGTAGGCCGTCCTAATGTTGGCAAATCCACATTATTTAACCGTTTCACCGGAGGCCGTGTGGCCATTGTAGAAGATACGCCGGGTGTAACCCGGGACCGCTTGTATCGTGATGCTGAGTGGTTAAATAGGGAGTTTACCGTAATTGATACTGGTGGTATTGAGATTTACGGCAAAGGCGGTATTATAGAAATGAAGGTAAAGCAACAAGCCCAGCTCGCTATTGAAGACGCGGATGTAATCCTTTTTGTGGTAGACGGTAAAACGGGGATAACCCCTGATGATGAAGCTGTAGCTCAATTACTTCGAAAAAGCAGCAAGCCTATCGTGCTGGCTGTGAATAAAATTGAGAATTTTGATCAGCAGGATAGGGTGTATGAATTTTATAAATTAGGATTGGGCGACCCAATTCCTATTTCCGCCGCTCACGGTATGAATACGGGAGATCTTCTGGATGCTATAGTGGATAAGTTTCCTTCGGAAGGGGAAGAAAATATTCCGCCGGAAACGATAAAAATAGCCGTAATTGGGCGGCCCAATGTAGGAAAGTCCTCTTTAGTAAATAAAATATTAGGTGAAGAAAGACTGATTGTTTCCGATATTGCCGGTACAACCCGGGATGCCGTCGACAGCTATTTTGAACAAGAGGGAAAGCATTATGTCATCATTGATACGGCAGGTATCAGGAGGAAATCACGGGTCAATGAGCCTACCGAAAGATATAGTGTGCTTCGATCCTTAAGGGCAATCGACCGAAGTGATATTATTCTTATGCTGATTGACGGAACAGACGGAGTTACCGAACAGGATAAAAAGATTGCCGGCTATGCCCATGAGGCCGGCAAAGGGATGATCCTGGTTGTCAACAAATGGGATTTGGTTAAGAAAAATGATAAAACCATGCATCAATTTGATAGAAAGATCAGGGAAGAAATGGGGTTTCTGCACTATGCTCCCATTATGTACATCTCAGCCCTTACCGGACAAAGAGTAAACCGGATTTTGGAAATTGTTGATTTTGTGGCAGAACAACAAAACCTGAGAGTGCCTACGGCGCGTCTGAATGAGGTGGTGGACGAAGCTTTGGCAATTACTCCTCCTCCTACGGACAAAGGAAAAAGATTAAAGGTATATTATGCCACTCAAGTAGGAGTAAAACCACCAAAATTTGTTTTGTTTGTTAATGAACCGGAGCTAATGCACTTTTCATACCGGCGGTATCTGGAAAATCAGTTCCGGAAAAATTTCGGTTTTGAAGGAACAGATATTTGGATGATGATTAGGAAAAGGGAAAAAGAATCCTGATTTTCATCTTTACAGAAATGACATCAAGGTTTTTCGGAGGGGAGTGAAGTATGAAAACTGTAGTTTTTATATTAACAGCTTACTTGCTTGGAGCTATTCCCTGGGCTTATCTAATTGGCAGAATAACTAAAGGTATTGATATTCGGGATTACGGCAGTGGTAATGTAGGTTTCACTAATGCCCTGCGCACCATAGGTAAGGTTCCGGCCTTCTTGGTATTAATCGGAGATGTAGGCAAAGGTATTGTTGCCGTATTAATTGCAAAACACTTTGGTTCACCTTTGACAGCCACATTAGCGGGACTGGCCGTAGTGATCGGACATAATTACCCCATATTTTTAGGTTTCAGAGGGGGTAAAGGGGCAGCTGCCGGATTTGGGGCTTTGATTACCCTGCTGCCTTTAGAAGGGTTTTTAGCAATTATAGTTTGGATTATTACGGTTTTTTTAACCCGCTATGTTTCATTAGGTACCATATTAGGAGCCTTAACCGTACCCATTGCCACATTATATTTTCATCATGAAATACATTATATTTTATTTAGTTTTTTGGGAGCAATATTTGTCATTTATAAACACCATTCCAATATTTCCCGATTGTTAAAAGGATGTGAGAGAAAGATAGGAAAGGATTGAACATATATGAACTATAGAATTGCTGTATTAGGTGCTGGCAGTTGGGGAACTGCCTTAGCATATCTTCTTGCTAAAAAAGGCTATCAGGTTACACTTTGGGCCAGGAATATTAATCAATGTGAAGCAATAAAACGTACCAAAGAAAATCGAAAATATCTGCCCGGTGTGTTTCTTCCGCCGAAATTAAAGGTTTGCCATGATCTTTCCAAAGACCTGGCCGGGCACCATATGATTGTCATGGCCGTTCCCTCCCACAGTGTACGGGAAGTTGCCAAAGAAATCAGCTCTTATATTGATTCTGAAACAATTATTGTTAATACGGCAAAGGGATTTGAACCGGAATCATTTATCAGATTATCTAATGTTTTGGAAGAAGAATTGGCCCAAATCCCTGTTCAAAATATAACAGTATTATCCGGGCCCAGTCATGCGGAAGAGGTAGGTCGGAATCTGCCTACAGCGGTGGTTGTGGCGACCCGGGATAAAAAGGTCGGGGAAACGGTTCAGGATGCTTTTATGACAACTGATTTTCGAGTTTATCTAAACTATGACATTATCGGAGTGGAACTGGCCGGGGCCTTAAAAAATGTTATTGCTTTGGGAACGGGTGTTTCGGACGGCTTAGGATATGGGGATAATACCAAGGCAGCTTTGATAACCCGGGGTTTGGCTGAAATTACCAGGCTGGGAACAGCCCTGGGAGCTGAAGAACAAACTTTTTCCGGATTAGCCGGATTGGGAGACCTGGTAGTAACCTGTACCAGTATGCATAGCAGAAACAGGCGCGCAGGAATCCAAATCGGTCAAGGACAATCGATAAGTCAAGTTTTGGCTAATATGGGTATGGTGGTGGAAGGAATTAATACTACCCGGGCTGCTTATCATTTAGCGCGAAAAAATAATGTAGTCATGCCGATCACTGAGCAAATGTATCAGGTATTATTTGAAGGCAAAGATCCCCAAGAGGCTGTGGTAAGCCTTATGTCCCGGTCTAAAACCCATGAGAGAGAAAGAGAAATGTTAGGGGATGGTCAAAACTAATATCGGTTATTCTTAATCTACAACCGGCTTTTTCCTAAATATCGGAGATAAAAATAATAAAACATTCATAATTTTTACAGAACGAGCATAAAAAGTATGGAAAAACATCCGTACTTTTTTTGTTTGGTCATAATTACCAGAACGAATCATATATATAAAATTAAAAAGCATGTCAAGGATAAATGGACATTCCGCCTACCCGAAAGGGATGGTGTGATGGGTTCGTCTGGGATTAATGTTTATTAAAGGGAGGGAAAAAGTTAATGGAAAAATATGATATTCTGCGTGATATAGCAGAACGTACCGGAGGTGATATTTATTTAGGGGTAGTGGGACCTGTGCGTACAGGAAAATCTACCTTTATCAAGAGGTTCATGGAATTACTTGTCCTTCCCAACATTCAAGAATTCCATGAACGGGAAAGAGCGCAAGATGAATTGCCTCAAAGCGGTGCCGGTCGGACCATTATGACAACGGAGCCTAAATTTATTCCATCCGAGGCGGTGGAGATATCTGTTCGAGAAGGCATCGATATGAGGGTGAGATTAGTGGATTGTGTAGGATACGCAGTTCCCGGTGCCCTGGGCTTTGAGGAAGAGGACGGACCAAGAATGGTGCATACACCTTGGTTTGATGAGGAAATTCCCTTTCAGGAAGCGGCGGAAATTGGAACCAGAAAGGTAATTGCCGACCATTCCACGATTGGTATTGTTATTGTAACTGACGGGAGCATCACGGAAATTCCCCGGGAAAGTTATTTAGAGGCGGAAGAAAGGGTAATCTTTGAGTTAAAGGAATTGAACAAACCTTTTATTATTGTATTAAATTCTGTTCATCCTTACGATCCGGAAACTTTGGCTTTGGCGGAAACCTTAGGTGAAAGGTACAATGTTTCCGTTATACCGGTTAATGCTTATTCCATGGACCATGATGATGTAATGAGAGTATTGCATCAGTCTCTTTATGAGTTCCCTGTGACGGAGGTAAATATAAACCTTCCATTGTGGATTGAAGAATTGGATGCGACCCACTGGCTGCGCAGTCAGTGTGAAGAAAATATTAAAAATACCGTGCAAAATGTCCGACGCTTGCGGGATATTGATTGGTCCCTGCAGGAGTTAAATAAACCGGAAATAATTGATTCGGTTATTCTCAGTCACATGGATTTGGGGACAGGGGTTGCTTCCATTGAAATTACTTTGCAGGATGGTTTGTTCCACCGCATTTTGGAAGAAGTCACAGGTACACCAATTGAAGGCGACCATACCTTATTAAAGCTGTTAAGGGAATACAGCCATGCCAATAAGGAATGGAACAAGGTAGCCTATGCCGTAGAAGAAGTCAGAAATACCGGCTACGGAGTGGTTACGCCCCGTTTGGACGAAATGACCTTGGAAGAACCGGAACTGATTAAACAGGGAGGACGATTCGGGGTTAAACTTAAAGCCAGTGCTCCAAGTTTTCATTTAATCAGGGCAAATATTTCAACAGAAATAACACCGTTAATAGGCACGGAAAAGCAATGTGAAGAATTAGTACGCTATATTTTAGAAGAATTTGAAGATGATCCCCAGAGGATTTGGAATACCAATATTTTTGGTAAATCACTTCATGAATTGGTGCAAGAGGGAATTCAAAGCAAATTATACCGGATGCCAGAAAATGCCCAACTAAAGCTCCAGGAAACATTGCAACGTATTGCCAATGAAGGAGGAGGCGGACTAATTTGTATCATACTCTAAGGCAGTAACTTTTCCAAGTTCAAGGATCCGGTTTTCTGTTAAATCATGAGGATGGCAAAGAAAAAATATCTGTTCAAAGAAAGGTGGTTCACCACCTTTTTTGTTTTGAAAAAGGTATTGCTTAATTATTAAAATATATGTATACTGTACACTATGGGAAGATAAAAGTATGCCAGGGGGATACATTGGAGGAGATGAAACTGAAAGCCAACCGCCGATTTTATATTGTTTCGGAAGATATCCTTCCCGAGGCAGTAGTGAAGACCGCTCAGGTAAAAGAAATATTGGCGAAAGGAAAGGCGGATACCATCAATCAGGCTGTTGACCTTGTAGGAATAAGCCGAAGTGCTTTTTATAAGTATCGGGACGGTATTTTTCCTTTTTATCAAGAGCGGAAAGAGAAAATTGTCACTATCAACATGATTCTTGACCACCGGTCCGGTGTTCTCTCGGGAGTTATCAACGCTATCGCTTCCTTTAACGGCAACATTTTAACTATTAATCAGGGATTACCCTTGCAAGGTATGGCCAATGTTACTGTGTCTATAGAATCTGGGCAGATGGAAATTAATATTCCGGAGTTATTAAACTGCCTTTTGGCTACTTCCGGTGTATTGAGGGTAGAATTGGTGGGGCAGAGTATTTAATATATTGTTTTAGGAGGATAAATGGGTTATGGAGGATAAAAAAGTCATAAAAATCGGATTAATGGGTGTGGGTACGGTAGGTACCGGTGTAATCAAGGTCTTGCTGAAAAATCAGGAAGTTATAGCCCACCGGATTGGAGCAGACTTGGAAATAAAACGGGTATTAGATAAAGACATAGAAAGAGTATCTGCTAAGATTAAGGAATTAGGCTTAAATGAAAGTATTCTTACTTCAGATGTCAATGAATTGATTGGAGATCCGGAAATTGACATTATAGTGGAGGTGATCGGTGGTATTCACCCTGCACTGGAATATATTATTAAGGCTCTGGAAAAGGGTAAAAGCGTGGTGACGGCAAATAAAGACTTAATTGCCGCCCATGGCAAAGAGCTGTTTGAAGCTGCTTCTCATCATCAAACTGATTTGTTTTTTGAAGCCAGTGTCGCCGGCGGGATTCCTATTATTCAATCGATGAAAGAAAGTCTTGCAGGGAATCAAATTAAGCAAATTATGGGGATAGTCAATGGGACAACCAATTTTATTTTAACAAAAATGACGAAAGAAAAGAAAAGTTTTCAAGAGGTTTTAGAACAGGCCCAGAAGCTGGGTTATGCTGAAGCAGACCCTACCTCGGATGTAGGCGGTTTTGATGCAGCGAGAAAAGTGGCTATTTTGGCCTCTATTGCATTTAACAGCCGGGTGACCGACGCTTCTGTTTATGTAGAAGGAATAACCAATATTTCCGCACTTGATATTGCTTATGCTCAGGAGTTGGGGTATACTATTAAACTATTAGGTATTGCCAAATTAGAGAATGAAGAGATTGAGGTGCGGGTGCATCCGGCGATGATACCTTCTACTCATCCCCTTAGTGCCGTTAATGATTCTTTTAATGCTGTATTTGTGGAAGGAGATGCCGTGGGTAAGACCATGTTTTATGGCCGTGGTGCCGGGGAGCTGCCTACAGCCAGTGCTATTGTCGGTGATATTATTTCCGCGGCCCGCAACATTAGGTTTTCAGCTCGAGGACGGTTAGGCTGCACTTGTTTTGAACATAAAAGGATTAAACCTATCGGGGAAATTAGAACTAAGTATTATTTAAGGATGGTGGTAAAAGATCAACCAGGGGTCTTAGCCAGCATTGCCGCTGTTCTTGGTAATCAAAACGTAAGTATCGCTTCCGTCATTCAAAAAAGGATTAGCGAAGAGAACCATGCGGAAATAGTATTGATTACCCATGCCGTTGAAGAGCACAGTTTAAAGGATGCCATAGCTATTATTAGTGGCTTGTCCAGTGTGGAAAGAGTGGAAAATGTAATTAGGGTGGAAGAAACTGACTAAAAAGGGAGCGCTTCAAGAAAATGCTGAAAGTTCGTATACCAGCAACATCAGGTAATTTAGGGCCGGGTTTTGATACCATTGGCATGGCTTTCCGGTTATATAATTATATTACTTTTGAGGTATTAGCCGAGGGACTGGAGATAGAAGTTTCCGGAGAAGGAGCGGAGGAAATATCCCGGGGAGAAGATAATATTGTATATCAGGCTGCTAAAAAGGTTTTCGACAAGGTTAACTATCACCCCAGTGGTTTAAGAATTAAGTTAGAGAATAATATCCCCATTGCCAGGGGGATGGGGAGTTCCGCCTCCATAATCGGGGGAGGGATGCTTTTAGCCAACGAGATTTCCGGGGCTTATTTGTCCAAGGATGAGATATTTAAGATGGCGGTAGAGATGGAAGGTCATCCTGATAATATCGCTCCGGCAATTTTTGGGGGAATGACCATATCGGTAGTTGGAATCGATCGTGTGGATTGTTTAAAAATCGAACCTCCTAAAGAATTGCATGGGATTTTTGCTATTCCGGATTTTCAATTATCAACCATGACAGCGCGCAAGGTAATACCTGTTATGATTGACAGGTCAGATGCCGTGTTTAATATTAGCCGGTCCTCTTTAATGGTCGGTGCATTAATGAACGGAGATTTAAACTTGTTTGGCAAAATGATGGAGGACAGGTTGCATCAACCATATCGGATGTCATTGATTCCGGGTATGCAGGATGTTTTTAATCAGGCTAAAGAAAGAGGGGCTTTGTCTGTTGCCATCAGTGGTGCCGGCCCGACTTTGATTGCTTTTGTCACCGGAGATGGAACAGAGGTGGCGGAAGCTATGGTTAAGGCCTTTAAAAAACATGGTATTTCCGCAAAAACTTTAGATTTGTACCCTGATGTTCAGGGTGCTGTATTAGTTAAAACTGATTGAGCCGGAAAATTTACTTGAAAATATTTAAAGGGACCTTAAAATAATTATACATGATAAATTTTCGGCAGGGAGGAAGAATATAAAAAATGGCAATTATAGTACAGAAATTTGGGGGAAGTTCCGTTGCAAATGCTGAGTGTATAAAAAGAGTGGCCAAAAGAATCGGATCAACCTATGATAAAGGCAATCAAGTGGTGGTAGTTGTTTCTGCTATGGGGGATACCACAGATAACCTTATTGATTTAGCAAAACAAGTTGCCAAAAACCCGCCTAAAAGAGAAATGGACATGCTTTTATCCACAGGAGAACAGCAATCAGTGGCATTACTTGCCATGGCCCTTAATGATTTGGGCTACCGATCTGTTTCCCTTACCGGTCAACAAGCGGGTATTCTTACAGACCCGGTTCACTCCAAGTCAAAGATATTGAGCATTGATTCTACCAGGTTAGAAGAGGAATTAAGCTTAAACCGGATAGTGATTGTAGCCGGATTCCAAGGAGTAACTGAAGAAAATGAAATAACTACCTTGGGACGGGGGGGATCCGATACCAGTGCTGTAGCCCTGGCTGCTGCGCTTAATGCCGATGTATGTGAAATTTTCACGGATGTAGACGGGGTATATACTACCGATCCCAGAATAGTGCCTAAAGCGCAAAAACTTAGCGCCATCTCTTATGATGAAATGTTGGAACTGGCTTGTTTAGGAGCAGCTGTTTTGCATCCGCGCAGCGTGGAAATAGCTAAAGAATTCGGAGTGAAAATCCATGTCAGGTCCAGCTTTAATGAAAATATTGGAACGATAGTGCAGGGGGTTGAAGAAATGAATAAAATCGTAGAAAAAGAAATGGTTGTGCGGGGTGTGGCTTACGACCTGAATGTAGCAAAGGTTACCTTATTCGATGTTCCTGATATTCCCGGGTCGGCCAGTAAACTTTTCCGGGCTTTGGCAGATGAAAAAATTAATGTAGATATGATCATTCAAAGCCAGCAAAGGGATAATATAACCGATATTTCATTTACCATTACCAAAGACGATTTAGAAAAAACAAAAGAAGTACTGGCAGATATTAAGGAAAAAATCGGGGCCAGGGAGTTTTCCTATGATAGTGATGTGGCCAAAATATCTATTGTGGGAGCCGGAATGATTACTAATCCCGGTGTGGCTGCCCGTATGTTTGAAGCCTTGGCGGAAAACAACATTAATATCGAAATGATTGCCACTTCTGAAATTAAAGTTTCTTGCATAATCAGGTCTGAGCTTATTAAAAAGGCGGTAGTAATATTACATGAGGCCTTTGAATTAGATCAGCCGGCGTAAATAATTCTACCTGCATAGCTATTGACAGGTGAAGATAAATATTATAATATAGTTAGTGGCTTTTCGGGGCGTAGCTCAGTTTGGCTAGAGCGCTACCTTGGGGTGGTAGAGGCCGCACGTTCAAGTCGTGTCGCTCCGACCAGGAAGATACTAGAGTCGCAAGGGATTGCGGCTCTTTAATTTTTTTAACATAGGCGAAAAATGAAAAACTGCAACCATTTTGCAACTATTGGTTCCTGATTCAGTAACGAATTTTTTAGCTGTTTTTTTTGTTTGCAATCAAAGCTTCTTTGAGACTTGTCAAATTTTCCATTTTGTGTTATAGTTATTGAGGAGAAGGGGAACGAATTTGTAAACAAGTGGGTTTTAACCCACTTTTTCATTTGAATTGGCAAAATAGATTTTCTTAAAGAATTGTTATGCTTAAAAGAATATTATACCAAGGGGCAGGGTAAACATAATCTTTAGAAATGTTTTGATTTGTTGGATTGGAGGAAATTAAATGCACAAAAACGGTAAAATTGAAAAACAGGTGCGAGATATAGCTCAACCTTTAATCGAACAGGCCGGTTTTGAACTCGTGGATATAGAATATCAAAAAGAGGGTAATAATTGGGTATTACGATTTTTTATTGATCATGAAAAAGGAATTGATCATCGAGCTTGTGAATTGGTTAGTAATATTGTGGGAGATGCCTTAGATAAACACGATCCCATTCCCCATTCCTACCTCCTGGAAGTATCTTCTCCGGGAATTGAACGACCGTTAAAATCCCTGAAAGATTTCCAAAGATTCAGCGGGGAAAAAGTAAGAATTAAATTATTTTCGGCCAGAGAGGGTCAAAAAGATTATATTGGTAAATTATTGGGGGTGGAAAGGGATCAAGTAGCGGTTTTGGTTAATAATCAAGACAAATTTTTGTTTAACATGGATGAGATTGCCAAGGCTCATTTAATGGTAGATTTTTAATAATTCAGTTAAAAGATTTTGGGTAAGAAAATCCGTTTATTTATATTTACTGCAAAACTTAATAGGGAGGTTTAATCATGAATGCTGAGTTTATGGAAGCACTGAAAGAATTAGAAAAGGAAAGGAATATTGCTATAGATGTTTTAATAGAAGCAATTGAAGCTGCTTTAATCTCGGCGTATAAAAAGAACTTCGGCTCGTCACAAAATGTAAGGGTGGAAATTAATAGGAACACCGGAGAAATCCGTGTTTTCAATAGACGCAATATTGTGGAAGAGGTGGAAGATCCTAAGCTGGAGGTTTCCTTGGATGAGGCTCGAAAAATAAAGCCTAATTTTGAAATTGGAGATATTTTGGAAACTGAGGTAACCCCTAGGTCCTTTGGCAGAATTGCCGCTCAAACAGCAAAACAGGTAGTGGTACAGCGTATCAGGGAGGCGGAACGAACAAATATTTACGAAGAATATATAAACCGGGAATCAGATATTGTAACGGGAATTGTGCAACGACATGAAATGAAAAACGTATTCATCGATTTAGGAAAAACTGAAGCCGTTTTAATGCCGACGGAACAAATTCCCCATGAACAATATAACCAAGGAGACCGAATAAAAACTTATATTGTGGAGGTTAAAAAAACCACGAAAGGGCCTCAGATCATTGTTTCCCGGACTCATCCCGGACTGTTGAAAAGACTTTTTGAATTAGAAGTTCCCGAGATTCATGACGGTATAGTTGAGTTGAAATCGGTGGCGCGGGAAGCCGGAGCCCGCTCCAAAATAGCAGTATACAGCAAACATGAAAACGTAGATCCGGTAGGGGCCTGTGTTGGTCCGAAAGGCATGAGGGTGCAAACCATTGTCAATGAACTGCGGGGAGAAAAAATAGATATTGTAAAATGGAGCCCGGATCCGGCGGTTTTTGTAGAGAATTCTTTAAGTCCGGCAAAGGTTCTTTCGGTTAAAGTCAATCTGGAAGAAAAAGTTGCTGAAGTAGTGGTACCAGATTATCAACTATCCCTGGCCATTGGCAAGGAAGGACAAAATGCTCGTTTAGCGGCGAAGCTGACGGGATGGAAAATTGATATTAAGAGTGAATCTCAAGTCGAGGAAAACAATAATTGAGGGGGGAGAATCGGATGGTGCGGGTAAAAAAAATTCCTCAAAGAATGTGTGTGGGTTGTAGGGAAATGAAGAACAAGAAGGCTCTCATCCGAGTGGTAAAGACCCCGGAAGATTTGGTGATGATTGATACAACAGGGAAAAAGTCCGGCCGAGGAGCGTATGTTTGTCCTGACGAACATTGCTTGCAACAGGCAATTAAGTCGAAAGGACTGGAAAAATCTTTAAAAACAAAAATTTCACCGGAAATTTACAACAATCTAAAAGAGCAGTTACCAAAGGAGCCATTGCCCCAGAATGAACCATAATAAAGCATTAAATTTACTGGGATTTGCCCAACGCGCTGGAAAGATTATTTCGGGAGAAGCTTGTACAGCTTTTATTAAACAAAAAAAAGTTTTTTTAATAATTTTGGCTCAAGATGCATCGGACAACACAAAGAATCAAATAATACCCCTTTGCCGTCAATATAAAATTCCTTTTTTGGAACTGGGGTCTAAAATAGATTTGGGTATCAGTATTGGGAAGTCGCCGCGGGCTGTAATCGGAGTTTTGGAAAAAAACTTTGCTGACGCAATTTGGAAAACCTTTTATTAAAGTTTTTGATTTTCAACTATGGGGGTGGTTTCATGGGTAAATTGAGAGTATATGAGTTAGCAAAAGAATTATCGATGGAAAGCAAAGAAGTGATTCGTCGACTTAGTAAAATGGGATTTGAAGTAAAAAATCACATGAGTGCCGTTGATGATAAATTTGCCGATGCTTTGAGGGAAATGGTCAAACCCAATCCTCAAAAAACTGAATATGCTGCGAAAAGTGGGGATGCATCTGAATTTAGCGGGGATAACGATTCAAAATTAATAAATTCTCAACAATTAAATAACCAACGAGGGAATCAGCAAAAACGACAGGAAAAATTAAAAAATATCCCGAAGCAGCACAAAAAAGAGGCGAAAGGGAAAACAAACAATCTAGATAAAAGTAAGCATCCTCAAAATAAAAGTAATTATAGCGGAATCCAGGGAAAGAAAGAAAAGGGGCAGAAAACAGACCAAAAAAGCAGCAAAAACGATAATGCACCGGCTATGCATAAACAAGTATCTCAAAAGAGCCCTGATCATAAAGATAATATCTATTTGGAGCATGAAGAAAAAGAATTAGATTTTGAGATAGGAAATAAAAGCAAAGTTAAGAGGTCAAAACTTTCTGCTCAGCAAACCGGACAGAAAGATAGTTTCCGGTCTGGCGGGAGGAAAAGCTATTACGGCAAAAAAGGAAAAAAGCGTCCTCAAAAAGCCGAAATGCCGCCTGTAACCCCCAAGAAGGTAATTATCGGAGAATCGGTTACCGTTCAGGAATTGGCCAAGAGTATGGGAAAAACAGCTGCGGAAGTAATTAAGAAACTGATGGATTTAGGGGTTCTGGCGACGATAAATAAGGAGATTGATGCGGATACGGCGGTATTAATCGGTGCTGAATTTGGAATTCCTGTGGAAGTCCGGATGGACAAAACCATGGAAATTATGGAAGACCTGGAGGAGGACGATGAGAGATTATTAATAGAACGTCCTCCGGTGGTAACCGTTATGGGCCATGTTGACCATGGAAAGACTTCTCTCCTTGATGCCATTAGAAAAGCAAACGTTACGGCCACAGAAGCAGGAGGGATTACCCAACATATCGGAGCTTATCAAGTAGAAGTTGACGGCAAAAAAATCACTTTTTTGGATACTCCCGGACACGAAGCATTTACCGCTATGCGGGCCAGAGGAGCCCAAGTTACCGATATTTCAATAATTGTAGTCGCCGCAGATGACGGAGTAATGCCCCAAACGGTTGAAGCCATCAATCACTCCAAGGCTGCTAAAGTACCGATCATTGTAGCCATTAACAAAATAGATAAGCCTGAAGCAAATCCGGAAAAGGTAAAACAAGAACTGACTGAATATAATTTGGTTGCGGAAGAATGGGGTGGAGATACCATTATGGTTCCGGTATCTGCCAAAACCCAAAAGGGAATAAAACAATTGTTGGAAATGATTTTACTAGTGGCAGAAATGGCGGAATTAAAGGCTAATTCCAAGCGGGAAGCCCGGGGTACGGTGATTGAGGCGGAACTGGATAAAGGACGTGGCCCGGTGGCGACTGTCCTGGTGCAGAAAGGCACCTTGAGAATAGGTGATAATATTGTAGCCGGGACAACCTTTGGCAAGGTGCGTGCCTTAATTGATGACAAGGGTCGCAGGGTGAAAAATGCGGGACCGTCCACGCCCGTTGTGGTATTAGGTTTTTCCGATGTTCCTCCGGTAGGGGAACAATTTGTGGGGGTTGAAGAAGAAAAGGATGCCCGATATATTGCCGGAAAATACCAGCTTAAAAAGCGTGAAGAAGAGTTAAATAAAACAGCTCGGGTAAGTTTGGATGACTTGTTTAAACAGATATCGGAAGGAACGGTCAAAGAACTGAATATTATAATAAAGGCTGATGTCCAAGGTTCTATTGAAGCTTTAAGCCAGGCATTGATAAATCTTTCCACTGATGAAGTTCGTGTAAATATCATTCACAGTGGTGTGGGTACTATTACTGAGTCCGACGTAATGTTGGCAGCCACTTCAAATGCAGTGATTATCGGCTTTAATGTCCGACCTGATTCCAGCACCAGGAAGGCTGCTGAAAATGAAAATGTGGATATTAAGCTTTATCGGGTTATTTATGACGCCATAGATGACGTAAAAGCAGCCATGGCCGGATTACTTGACCCCACATATAAAGAGGTGGTAATTGGTCATGCGGAAGTAAGGGCTACCTTTAAAGTGCCTAAAGTAGGCATTATTGCCGGATGCTATTTATCCGAGGGCAAAATCACCCGTCAGGCGGAAGTGCGGGTAATTCGTGACGGAATTGTCATACATGAAGGTCATATTGAATCTTTAAAGAGATTTAAGGAAGATGTAAAAGAAGTCCAAACAGGTTTTGAGTGTGGTATTGGTATAGAGAATTTTAACGATGTAAAAGTCGGCGACATCATAGAGGCTTTCATCATGGAGGAAACAAAAAGAGAACTGTAAGGAAGGTTGGAAATATGGTTCAATATCGTTCAGGCAGGGTAGCAGAAGAATTTAAAAAAGAGATTTCCGATATTATCAAAAATGAAGTAAAGGATCCCCGAGTAGGTTTTGTATCGGTAGTATTTGTTGAGGTTTCCGGTGACCTTAGACACGCTAAGGTATTTGTCAGTGTTTTAGGTGATGAGAAGTCGATTTCCGATACAATTAAGGCCTTAAAAAGTGCTGCCGGATTTATCCGACGGGAAGTTGCCCGGCGGATAAATCTAAGATATACTCCGGAACTAACCTTTGTGTATGATGATTCCATTGCTCATGGAGCAAAAATTTCTAAAATTTTAGCTGATATTTTGCCGGAAGAGGATAAAAATGAACAATAACCTGTCAAAAATTGCTGAAGTGATAAAACAGGCCAGGAGTATATTGATAACCGCCCATGTTTTTCCTGACGGTGACAGTATCGGTTCAGTGTTAGGCTTAGGCTTGGCTTTGGAGTCTTTTGGAAAAAAAGTTTCCATGGTCATGCAGGATAAGGTTCCCCAGATGTATCTTTTTTTAAAGGGGAGCGAAAAGATAATTACCCCTCAAGAAATTTCAGCCCAGCCTGACCTGATCGTTTTTCTTGACTGCGGAGATATTTCCCGAGCGGGTGAGGATTGGATTGATTCTTTGGTTAGGGATAGGACGGTCATAAATATTGACCATCATGTCAGTAATGAATATTTTGGTACTTTGAACTATGTAGATGCTCATGCGGCTGCTACTGCTGAAATCATTTATTCTTTATTGAGTGAACTGGATTGTTCCCTAACTAAAGAAGTGGCATCGGCTTTATATACCGGAATCGTGATGGATACCGGTTCTTTTCAATACCAGAATACCACTCCCGGTACTTTAAAAATAGCTGCATCACTTTTGGAAAACGGGGTTGATTTATCTGCAATCAGGGAGTACTTATATCAAAACAAGTCTATAAAAAACCTTCGGCTGATTGCTGCCGCCATTGAAAATCTCAATTTTGCCGCTGGGGGTAAAATTGCCTGGACATATTTAGATTATAAAACAATGGAAAAATATCAGGCCCTTTCTGAGCATAGTGAGGGCATTGTAAACTACCCCATATCTTTGGAAAATGTGGAAATTGGTTTGCTTTTTCGGGAAACCGAAAACGGCACCGTAAAAGTGGGTCTGAGAAGCCGTGCCCGTTTTGATGTCAATAGGATTGCCCTCCTTTTTGGAGGGGGAGGTCATCAGCAAGCAGCAGGATGTACCCTGGCCGGCCCTCTGGAGGAGGCCATAAAGCAGGTTATTGGAAAAACCCTCAGCATAATGGAGGAAGAGTAAAGGTTGAATGGATTTATTAATTTTCTTAAACCGCCTGGTATGACTTCCCATGACGCCGTTAGTTTTATCCGAAAGCAACTAAAAGTAAAAAAAGCAGGCCATACCGGAACTTTAGATCCTGGTGTTGCCGGTGTTCTCCCTATTTGTGTGGGTAAAGCTACCAGATTGGCTGAATACTTGTTGGCCAGGCCTAAAAGCTATCGGGCGGAAATTACCCTGGGTGTTGCCACAGATACCCAAGATGCTTATGGCCGGGTATTATCGGAAAAGGACTGTTCCCATATTTCGGAGGAAGAGTTTCAAAAAGTCTTTTATAGCTTTCTTGGTTCAATTAAGCAGGTCCCGCCGATGACCTCTGCGGTAAGATCGGGAGGAGTTCGACTCTATGAATTGGCCCGCCGGGGAATTGAGATAGAAAGAAAGCCAAGAGAGGTTACCATATACCGGCTTAATATTCTTAGAAAGGAATGGAAATTACCTTATCCCAAGGTAATTTTTGATGTTGTTTGCTCTAAAGGTACTTATATCCGTACATTATGCCACGATATCGGAGAAAAACTGGGGGTAGGTGCATATTTATCATTTCTGATCAGAACTCAAACCGGTTCATTCCATATAAATGATGCTTGGACCGGAGAGGAAATTACCTCCTCAGTTATGATTGAAAAATATAACTTTCTTTTGCCCATGCAGGAGGGCATATCATTTATCCCGGTTATAACCGTTGATGCAGGAAAGGCGGAAGATTTAATACATGGTAAGAGTATTATCTTGCCTCGTAATGAATATAACACCAATAAAATGTATCAAATTACGGACCCATATAATCGTTTAATAGCTGTTGGAAAGGTTTTTTCCCAAAAGGAACATATATATTTCTTTAAACCGAGCAAAGTTTTTGGATAAAAATAAGATCTATCACTTTTGTTGGGCATAAAGGAGAGAGAAAAGTGAGAGTGATAACAGCCTTAGAAGATTTCCCCCAGGAACAGGATTTTGTTGCAGTAGCTCTGGGGAATTTTGACGGTGTCCACTTGGGACACCAAACTTTAATCAGGGAACTGGTGGAAAAAGCACACCAGGAAAAAGGCATTAGTGTTGTTTTTACCTTTCAGCCCCACCCTTTGGCGGTGCTAGGTAATAAAAAAAAGATTTCTCTTTTAAATACTTCAGAAGAAAAGGAGAATCTAATTCGCCGTTGCGGAGCGGATATTTATATTCCTTTTCCCTTTGATCAAAATGTTGCTGATATGAGCCCGGAAGATTTTGTTAAAGATATTCTTATTCAGGGTTTGGGGGCAAAGGCTGTTTTTGTGGGTTATAATTATTCTTTTGGCAGAAAAGCCATGGGAGATGCCTCGTTGCTTAAAGAGATTTGCCAAAACTACGGTTGCGAGGTAAAAATAATTCCCGAGGTAAAATACAAAGACATTCATATTAGCAGCACTGTTATCAGGGATTATCTTTTACGGGGTAAAGTTGCCTGGGCAAATCTGTTTTTAGGATATTCTTATTCTTTATCAGGGATTGTGTTGCCCGGCAGTCAATTAGGGCGCAAATTAGGATTCCCTACAGCAAATATCCAAGTGCCCCCGGGGTTAGTTATACCGAAAAACGGGGTTTATGTGGTAAAAGCTAAATTAGGCAAGGAGATTTATGAAGGGGTCGCAAACATAGGAAACCGGCCTACTATTGGTTCGGATTTGCCTAAAACCATTGAAATTCATATCATTGACCGGGAATTGAATTTATATGATAAAAGAATCCGGGTATATTTTTTAGAACGTTTAAGGTCTGAAAAAAAGTTTTCCGATATCAACGAATTAAAGTTTCAAGTCCATTCCGATATCGCAGCAGCCAAGTATTATCTTCAAAACAAGGAAGTCGTGCCGTTAGTGGATTTGGTATAATCAATATGAAAGTTTCATAAACATTTGGTAGTAGTTTCTTGGAGCATTCCTTTAGAAGGTGGACATATTGCGCGTGATCATTACCAGTCATGCCAGAAAAAGACTCAGGGATCAGCGACAAGGGAATATTACCATAGATGATATTATTATAGCCGCTCAGCAAATACCGGGCACTATTCCCACTGCAACCCGTTTTCGCGGCTTTTTTGCCCGTTCAGGGAGAATTTTTGATATTGTTGCAAAAGATATCCCCGGAGGTAGACTTGTAATTACAATTATTGGGAAATAGGCTTGCGATATTGGAAAAAATAAAGTATAATCAGTTTGTGCCTTATTAGGTAACCATATGCTAGGATTGGCGACTACTCCGACGCTTTTCTTGGCTATGGGGATTTTTGAACAAAGGAGGTGATGTGCTGTGACCATGTCCTCGGAAAAGAAAAAAGAAATTATTGAAAAGTATAGATTGCATGAAACTGATACCGGTTCTACTGAAGTTCAAATTGCGATACTCACAGAACGGATCAACCATCTGAATGAGCATTTGAAAATTCATAAAAAGGACCATCATTCTCGAAGAGGTTTGTTGAAAATGGTTGGACAGCGCAGGGGATTATTAAACTACTTGAAAAAAAGTAGTTTCGACAGATATCGTCGAATTATTGAAGCCCTTAATTTGCGTAGGTAGCTTAAAGAGCGGGATCACCGCTCTTTATTTGATTGAAAAGAGTGTTTATTCAACTCACAAGCCTTTTTATTGGCCAATGTTTCTAATATTTAACTTATAGTATTGCCATAAGAAGGAAATAATACTATTAGCGTCGAAGATAAAAGTTGAGAAGAAGAAATGAAAAAAATGCAGAAAATAGGAGGTTTAGCAAGAATTATATGCAAAATCAATGTTTGAAAAAAAGTATGGAGATTGGAGGGAGAACCTTAACCTTGGAAACGGGCCGCATGGCAAAACAAGCCAGCGGTGCTGTATTTACTGTTTACGGTGATACGATGGTATTAGCCACCGTGACCGGTACTACTGAACCAAGGGAAGGGATAGATTTTTTCCCTCTTACCGTTGATTACGAAGAAAGATTCTATGCAGTAGGGAAAATCCCCGGCGGTTTTATCAAGAGGGAAGGCAGACCCAGTGAAAAAGCAATTTTAACTTCACGTATTATCGACCGCCCGATCCGGCCTTTATTTCCTAAGGGATATAGAAATGATGTTCAGATTGTGACAACGGTTTTGTCGGTGGATCAGGACAGTACTCCTGATATGACTGCACTCATAGGTGCTTCCGCAGCCTTACATATATCTGATATTCCTTTTATGGGCCCCATTGGATCAGTAATAGTAGGCAGAGTTGGCGGGGAATTTATCATTAATCCCACCGTGGAGCAGGCTGCTTTAAGTGATATGCATATTGCCGTTGCCGGTACCAAGGAAGCTGTTAATATGGTGGAGGCCAGCGCTCTTGAAGTACCGGAGGAAGAGATTCTGGAAGCAATCATGTTCGGTCACGAAGAAATTAAGAGGATTGTAAGCTTTATTGAGGAATTCCGGGCGGAAGCATTGGCATTAGGGTTAGCTCGGGAAAAAATTGAATTTGTTCCGGAAGAACCTGCCCCTGAATTAGAAGAAAAGGTGAGTTCAGTTGCCATTGATAAAATATCTGAGGCGGTACATAAATGTGCAGCGGAAAAGATGCTTAAAGCGGATCGGGAGAACTACCTGAAACAAATTAAGTCGGAAATAATTGCCCAATTTGAAGAAGAATATCCCGAAGATTTAAAAATGATTACCACTTTGGTAGAAAAGTACGAAAAAGAAGTTGTACGCAAGATAATTGCTCGGGAAAAAATCAGAATTGACGGAAGACAGTTGAACGAAGTCCGTCCGATTTCGGTGGAAGTGGGAGTGCTCAGCAGAACTCACGGATCTTCCCTGTTTACCAGGGGGCAAACCCAGATTCTTAACGCCTGTACTTTAGGTGCGGTGGGAGACGAACAGATTCTGGACGGACTTGGCATAGAGGAATCTAAAAGATATATGCATCATTATAACTTTCCTCCTTACAGCGTTGGAGAAGCTCGGCCCATTCGGGGACCCGGCAGAAGGGAAATCGGCCATGGGGCTTTAGCGGAAAGAGCATTGGAACCGGTGATACCTTCCGAGGAAGATTTCCCATATACCATCCGTTTAGTCTCTGAAGCCATAGAATCTAACGGTTCCACTTCTATGGGGAGTGTTTGCGCCAGTACCTTGTCTTTGATGGATGCCGGAGTACCTATAAAAGCACCTGTAGCCGGGGTGGCCATGGGTTTAATTAAAGACGAAGAACATATTACGATTCTTACAGATATTCAGGGAATTGAAGATGCGTTAGGAGACATGGATTTTAAAGTTGCCGGTACGGCTAAAGGGGTTACGGCAATTCAAATG
>DUPU01000134.1 GCA_012838175.1 Clostridia bacterium | reverse complement strand
GATTTGAGTACTTTTATAAATTGTTTTATTTTATCCTCTTGCAAATACTTGGTGGGAATGGCAAAATCATAGGATTCCTCTCCAATGGGAATGAAATCAAGATCCATAGCTTTGGCTGCGGATAAAACACCTACTCCTACATCAGCCGTACCGGAAGAAACAGCCGCCGCTACCGCCATATGTGTAGTCATCTCTCTGTCATAACCTTTAATTTTTCCCGTATCCATACCCATCAGCTTTAGTTGATAATCCACCAGAATTCTGGTTCCGGCACCTCTTTGCCGATTAACAAATTGCAGATCTTTTTCCAAAAAGTCTGCAAAACCCCTGATTCCTTTGGGATTTCCTTTCTTAACGATGAAACCCTGAATTCTTTTTACACCTTTAATCAATGACATTTCCCGGTCTCCCAGGTATCTTCTGACAAAGCTGACATTATAAGTCCCGTCAGTTTCATCCAGCAAATGGATGGGAGCCAAGTGCGCCTCTCCTCTTTTTATGGCCATGATCCCTCCTAAGCTTCCTACATGAGCGGAGGATAAGTAAAACAATGAATTATCCTGATGCATCAGGTTTTCCACGATGTCCAGCAAAAGGTCATGACTGCCGATGCACACAATAGTATTATTAATTTCCTTCAGGGACTTAAGCAGTTCAATTTTTGCGGTTTCACCCGCATCCACACCTTCGCTTTGCTGGGGTATCACCAGCACTCCGTCAGCCCGCACTAAAGACATGGTTACTCCTGCTCCCCGGTTTAAAGGTGTTGCAATAAGCTTATTCTCCACCATACCTAATTTCATCCGGATATATTCTCTATGCTGCAGAGAAGAAACTATCCTTTTGGAAACCACAGCCTCCACCACCGGTCTGTCCTCCATGGTTTGCCTTTGAAAAGCTTTAATTAGGGGACTGACAAAGGTTTCAAAGGCAAAATAAGCAGATACTGGATAACCGGGAATACCAAAGACCGGTTTCCTCTGAATCATCCCAAGAATGGTGGGTTTCCCCGGTTTCGCGGCAATACCATGGACCAATACTTCTCCTAACTCCCGGATAATGCCCACGGTATAGTCTTCCGAACCGGCAGAAGAACCGGCATTGACTATGACCATGTCATTTTCCCGGACAGCTTGGGCTATTCTTTCTTTCAGCAGTTGATAATCATCAGGAACCGGTCGGTACCGCTGGGGAACCCCTCCCAGCTTTTTAACCATCCCCTCAAAAACCCTGGAATTTGACTCAATAATACTGCCCACTTTCATAGGTTCTCCCGGTTCAATCATTTCCGTTCCTGTAGGGATAATACCGATTTTAGGCCTTTGATATACCTCCACCTCCTCAATTCCACCGCTTAATAAAGCGCCTATATCCACAGGCCGAATCATATGATTTGCCGTAACGATCAATTCATTGGCGACAATATCTTCTCCAATAGGTCTGACGTGCTGCCAAGGGGCGGCACTTTTAATAATTTTGACGGTTGTTTCATCAACCGGCACCACATCTTCAATCATAATGACAGCATTAAAAGGATCTAAAATAGGATCTCCGGTATCAATATAAATAAAATCTTCGTTTAATTTAAGAAAAACAGGGTTCCCTTCTGAGGCGGCGTAAGTGTCTTGGGCCTTTACAGCAATTCCGTCCATTGCCGCAGCATTGTAATTGGGGGAAGAATATTTGGCAAAAACCGGTTCGCTGGTAACCCGATCCAATGAATCTATTACCTTGACGGTTTCCCGTTTCAGATTTTTGAAGCAGGGTTTGACCGCTTCCATCATGAGTTCCAGGGCTTGGTTTACCTCCACATTGGAGAGATAGATATTTCTTTCATGAAATTCCATGTTTATCCCTTTCCTTCCATGTTTTAAAATTGTATCTTCAATTACTTCAATTATTTAATTTCACTTCGCAGGCTCAAATTGTACTAGAGTAAATGTACCAGCACCTTTTCTCCTTTCTTTACCCCTTCTTTATTATGACCGATTCTTACAAATCCCTGAGCTTTTGTCATAAGGGAAATGGCTCCGGATTTCCCATAAATGGGACTTGCCACATAATCTCCATTACTCCCTTCAAGTGTCACCATTTGATAGGTTTCTTTTCCGGGAGCGGAGTGAATATTCGCACCTGCAACAGCCGGTACGGTGATTTCCTCTGCATCATCCTGATGATTCAATCTTTTTATCAAGTGTTCTATAAAGATTTTAAAGACAATCATGGCTGAAACAGGATGCCCGGGCAATCCAAACAAGGCCGTATTTTCGGATTTGCCGATAATGGTCGGTTTTCCGGGTTTCACCGCCACCCCGTGGACAAAAGTACCCGGGTGCCCTAAAGAATCAATGACCCGGGCAGTTACATCCTTATTTCCCACAGAACTTCCGCCGGAAACAATAATAATATGATTATGATTAATAAGGGATAATAATTTTTCCCTTAACTCTGTGAAATCATCCCCCACTACACCTTTATAAGTAATCTCAGCCCCTAATTCCGTTCCCAAACTTGCCAGAGCATAAGTATTGATATCCCTGATTTTGCCGAAGGAAATTTCCGGAGCAGGCTCTACGATCTCGTCTCCGGTGGATACTACCGCAATTTTCGGTTTTTCAAAAACCATAATTTTTGTGATACCTACCCCGGCCAAAGCACCGATATCCTGAGGTTTGATTCTCCTTCCCTGTTTCATAATGAGGTCGCCTTTTTTTATATCCTCTCCGGTAATAATCATGCCTTCACCGGGAGCGGAAGGACGGTGTACCGCAATAGTGGTATCATCCATCTGATCCACATATTCCAACATCACTACCGCATCAGCCCCTTTAGGAATCATTCCCCCCGTGGGTACATATACAGCTTCTCCCGGTGACAGATCAAGGTCAGTGGGCTGACCCATTTCCACTTTACCGGTAAGTTTTAAAAAAACCGGTAAACTGTCACTGGCCCCAAAGGTATCCTTTGCCAGAAGCGCGTAGCCGTCGACGGTAGAACGGGAAAACTCTGGGAGGTTGCACGAGGCATACACATCTGCCCCGGCGATTCTTCCCAAACTTTTAAAAGTATCAATTTCTTCTTTTTTTAACTTCAAATCTTTAAAATATTGATCCATTTTGGTAATTGCCCCCGCTACTGTATCTACATTAAGAAGTTTCATATAATAACTGTTTCCCCCTTTTAACACAATTGATGAAATCTTACGGCAACCTCTGACCGCGTCTTTGGAAACAATATAAACAATGTTTGGGAAGCAAAGTTCTTTCAATAATTAAATGCCTTATATACTGAAAAAATACAACCCGAAAGGATTGTATTTTTTGTTTAACAATAATTTTTCCTTTCCAAACACGGGAGGCATAAGAATCTCTCCTTATGCCCAACGGCCATAAACTTCTGGTAAATAATACCTTAAAGTCTGATGACTCGGAAAAAGTTTATATATTTATTTTTCTTGGCAAAATTTTACCATAACTTAATAAATAATACAAACTTGAATGAAAAATTAACCAAGTATTACTTTGCTTTTACCATGTTAGAAAATTTTTTTGCAGGATAATCATTATTAGTGTCGAATATCTGTCCTTGTGTTTTTATTATCTCCGATCTTGATATTCTACGCCTTGAGGTACGAGTATCAGGACAATGGGTATAGCAGGAAACTGGTATGCCTCCCGCATTTTGGAAAGGAGTGTGAATGAGTAGATGATATGTCGAGTCTGTAAAAAATGCGGATTCGGCTTTTTTATGGAAAAAATGAAGAGGAGGGCCCATGTGGAGGATAATCTGTTTTAATTACAAAAACATCGGAGGG
>DUPU01000133.1 GCA_012838175.1 Clostridia bacterium | reverse complement strand
TGGTAAGAGCAAAGAGCACAGACTGTCCCGCCAGTGCCACCCCCACTCCAAGGAAGAACCAGAGCCAAGCTGCCCCGGCATTACCCTCCACCAGCATGGGCATAAGTTTAATATTAGCCGTCATAGCGGCAACAAAGGTGAGGACAAAGTGGCCAAAGGCAAGATAACGATGTTCTTTATCCAGGCAGATAAAATAAATTAACAGCACCCCTGGGTATACAATGAGCCCACCCCGGGAGCCTGTCCCAATATAGATTAAGAGTAGAATATAATTGCCTACTGCATATAAAAACCCCGGAATCAATTCTTTCCCATCTGGTTTTTCAGTATTCGGCCCATCCTGTCCTCGATTTGCGGAATTTAACCATAAATATATCCCGATAAAGCTTAAAGCCGCCAGGTATGCCGCCAAAGCATTGGGGTACTGCATGGTGGAAAAAATCCGACCGTACAGGAAGCCGTCTTTGATATGAATCAGGCCGCTGGCTGTCATCACCCCGGCCAAAGCTACCCCGATTCCGGCCAGGTAGATGGCATGAAGAAGCCATTTCACATCCTTATGGTTTTTCACCAGCTGGGAAGCTAACCAATAAACCAAAAAATAGAGGGTGTACTTAATGATTTCCGCCATGGCCAATTTGGGATTGGCTGCAAAGAAAAATGATACTATATAGGATAATACTAGTGCTAAAACGAAATAATCCAAAGGCTTTCTTAAAAAGCTCACTTCTCGGTTGGACAGCTTGCCCCACCAGGTGACTAAAAACAAAAGGGCAGCAAAAATCAACGTCCACTGCTGTTCACCCGGGAAAAAAAGACCTCGAAAAAAAGGCGGATAAAACATTAACACCAGTAAACCTGCAAAACCAATACTTAATAATGTATAACCGTTGGCTGATCCAATTACATGCTTTTTTTTACCTTTTGCCATAACTCACACTCCGTTTTTTCTGTTATGACGCCTTATCCTTAATCAACAAGACCTTTAAGGTATGAAAAAGAATCTGCAAATCCTTTAAAGGCGAATAGTTTTTTGTATATAAAAGGTCAAAACGCAGCTTGTCCTCCGCTGTAGTGCTGTATTTACCGGATACCTGAGCCAGACCGGTAATTCCCCCTGTTAACTGATGGCGAAAATCATATCCTTCGATACTTTCATTGAACTGCTCCACAAAGAAAGGCCTTTCCGGCCGGGGGCCGATAATGCTCATTTCCCCTTTGATAACATTAAAAAACTGGGGCAGCTCATCCAGCCTGGTATGTCTTAAGACACGGCCTACCCGGGTTACCCGTCTGTCATCTTCAGATGATAAAACCGGCCCGGATAGTTTTTCCGCATCATGAACCATGGTGCGGAATTTATAGAGGTAAAAAATCCTACCTTCCTTCCCCACTCTTTCCTGTTTGAATAAAACCGGACCCTTGGAATCAACTTTGATGCAAAGGGCAATAATCAACATTATTGGTAAGGTCATTAATAAACCAGCCAAAGCAATAGAAAAATCTACCAAGCGTTTAATGATGCGATCAGTAAAGCTTAACATAAAATTATTCATATACAGGACCGGAAAATCGACCACTTGATGCACCCTGGCCTGGGCCACCAAAACCTCATAAAAATCGGGAATCAGGTTAATCTCACAATGATGTTTAACACAGGTATTTAATATTACAATTTTATCATCTTTTGATAAATCTGGACATAAAAAAACCATCCGGGGAGCATAATCTTCAATAATTTGAGCAAAATTTTCAATCTTCCCCAGCACAGGAAATTTATAATTCTCTTTTTTATCAATATTTGAATTATTGGGCACAACCATACCAAAAATATAATAAAGTTCAGGTGAGGCTTTTTCTATTTTTTCTGCGATAAATTGAGCTTCTTTTAGGTTTCCGATAACAACGGTATGTTTCCGGCCATGGGCTTTTTTGGAATAGTTCCATACCCCATAACGCCAAAGAGAAAGGAGGATCAGATGAAAAAGAAAACCTAGTGCCAATACCGTTCTGGGAAAAGCAAATTGCCTTAACATAAAAGATAATGCCGTATTCCCGGCCAGGATAAATCCGCTGACCCAAATAATGCTGACAAAAATATCAATCCAGCGCCGGTAATCCATATTATATAATCCGTAGACCAAAAACAATATCACAGCCAGTAAGGAAATCCAGGGTATTAACTTCACATAGGACGGAAAATTAGCTTCCGGAAATTCCCCTAAATAACGAAACCAAAAAGCCAGGATGTAGCCTAAATGGACTAATCCCACGTCAATTGCTATTAAAACGATTTGAAAAAACTTAATGTTAATTAAGTTTCTCATAAAAAAACCCCATTTATAATTTTTTTGAAACTACATTTTATTATTTTTTACAAACAAAGTATTAAAACTCTATATATTTAT
>DUPU01000132.1 GCA_012838175.1 Clostridia bacterium | reverse complement strand
TAATTATTTTAATCATTGGGTTGTTCATTATCTTATATGCAGGAAATGTTGTTGCGGAAACCAAACACCAGCCTTGCATCTACCTGAAGCAAAAAGTGGCACGTTCTGAATTTAATCAGGGCGTGCTTATTTGTTCGTCCGGCATTTATGCTGAGCCGATGGGTTGAAAGAAAAATTTATCTGATGGAAATTAAAAGCGGAATATAATATAATAAAAAATATACTATTGTATTAGAAAAGTACAAAAGTATTTCATTAATAAAATTAGAAGGGTAGAGGGGTATGGCAAACCAAAGTCAAAAGAAACTTGACAGATTAATGGAAAAATCTAAAGAGTTATTTTGGAAATATGGCTATAATGGCGTGTCCGTTGATCAAATAGCCAAAGAAGCAGGTATCAGTAAGATGACCATATATAAACATTTTTCTTCCAAGGAAGATCTTTTTATTCAAGTTTTAATGGGCTATGCCATATATCATACTAATAAAACAATGAAAATCATTGAAGGAAAATATCATACCTTTGATAAAATTGAAAGTCTTTATACCGTTTCCATAGAGCTTTCCAACCAGATGCCGGCAATTCTTACCAAAGACATTATGGAACGGCCCCATGTCATGAATAAGTTGATGGCCTTTAAAGAAGAAAAGTCCTTGTCTATCTGGCGTTATATTTTAGAAGATGGGATAAAAAAAGGGGAAATCCGGCCTTTGGACGTGGATTTTGTTTCACATCTTTTATGGCATATTCCAAAGGTCTTTGTCGATAACAAAGATTATTACACTGATGAAATTAAGAGAGGAAAGCTTTTTAAAAACTTATTTGATTTTCTGAAATACGGGTTATTAGGAAGTGAGAAGAGCCTTCAACATTACGGAGAAAGAGAGAGCGCGGTGGATAGCAAATGAGGACGGATAAGCAGGTTTTAATGACAATTGAGAATCTCAGTAAAAGTTATCAAATGGGCGAGGTATCTGTTAAGGCCTTAGAACATGCCAACTTTGAGCTTTTCGGCGGGGAATTTGTGGTGATTCTCGGCCCAAGCGGCTCCGGTAAAAGTACACTTCTGAACATCTTGGGCGGCATGGACTTGCCTTCTGAAGGACGGGTCCTGGTGCAAGGTGAAGAGATTACCAAATATGATGACCGGAAACTTACCGCTTATCGCAGGGATAAGGTAGGTTTTGTCTTTCAGTTCTATAATCTGATGGCAAATCTAACTGCTCGGGAGAATGTGGAGTTAGCCACAGAGTTATGCCAGGATGCATTAAATGTGGATGAAATTATGGAGTCCGTTGGGTTAGGTGACAGGAAGAATCATTTCCCCTCTCAACTGAGCGGGGGAGAACAGCAAAGGGTGGCCATTGCCCGAGCGGTGGCGAAAAACCCTCTTCTTTTATTGTGTGATGAACCTACCGGTGCTTTAGATTATCAGACCGGTGTTATGATTTTGTCTTTGCTTCATAAAGTTAACCGTACATTTAAGAAAACTGTGGTTGTTATCACCCACAATATGGCTATTGGTGACATGGCCGATAGGGTGATTAAAATGAGAAGCGGTCGAATTGTGGAAATCAAAGAAAACCCGAATCCCATTCCTCCTGAAAGGATTGAGTGGTAATGAAGAAACTGGATACTCGTCTG
>DUPU01000020.1 GCA_012838175.1 Clostridia bacterium | reverse complement strand
TCAAGGCAAGGTATGTCTTTGGCGGGTTATTTTATTTATACGAAGGAGTTTTATCCATGAACAAAAAAATGTATGAAACATTAGAGTTTAATAAATTGCTCCATATCCTTGAAGAATATGCCCTATCTGAAAACGCCAAGAATAAGATAAAAAATCTGGAGCCTTATCTTTCTGAAAGTGAAGTATTAAGACATTTAAATGAGACCACCGAGGCAAAGAAAATTATAGAAAATTTCGGCAGCCCACCTCTTTCCGGTATGCATGAGTTAGAAAAGTCTTTGGCTTTACTCGGTAAGGGAACAATGCTGTTATCGGAACAACTGGCTAATATTTCTCAGTTCCTCACAACTTGCCGGCGATTGAAAATATACTTAAAGAAAGCGGAAGGTTCATCAACTAATGTAGCATTATACGGAAATTCCATTTACGACTTATCAAATGTGGAAGATGAAATCAACAGATGCATAAGGGGTAATCAAATTGATGATAAAGCATCTCCCGCCCTTGCTAATATCAGGAGAAAAATCGCCAATGCGGAAAATCAGCTGAAATCCAAACTTGATTCCCTATTAAGGAATAAGCAGGATTACTTTTCCGAGAGTTTTGTATCTCTACGCAACGGCCGTTATACCCTGCCTGTCAAAAAAGAGTGCAAAAACAAAATAAACGGCACGGTTATTGATATATCGCAAAGCGGAAGCACCTATTTTATAGAACCGGTGGCAGCAAGGAAACTGCACGAGGAACTAAACCAATTGCATATTGAAGAAGAAAATGAAGTGCACCGGATTCTGTATGTTTTAACTGCTCTGGTTGAAGAACATCTGCCATCCATTCGCATCAATATTGAAGCTATGGAATGCCTTGATTTTATTTTTGCCAAAGCAAAATTAAGTATTAACATGAAAGCTATGCCCATACCTGTTACTGTGGAAAGGAAAATTGAAATCAAAGGAGGCCGCCATCCCCTTTTAAAGGTGGAAAATATTGTTCCTCTTGATTTCTATATTGGCGCGGGTTGTAAAGGCGTCATTATTACCGGTCCTAACACCGGCGGAAAAACAGTTGCATTAAAGACTATAGGACTTCTTTCCCTTATGGCCCAAAGCGGACTGCACGTTCCTGCAGCCGGAGGATGTTTTGCCATGAATAATTATGTTTTGGCGGATATTGGGGACGGGCAAAGCATCACAGAGAACCTTTCCACGTTTTCATCACATATGACAAATATTATTCAGATTTTGCAAATTTCTGATGATCAATCGTTAGTGCTGCTTGACGAATTGGGTTCCGGGACAGATCCCGCCGAAGGTATGGGTTTAGCTATTGCGATCATTGAAGAGTTAGTCCAAAAAAACTGCCTTTTTGTTGCAACCACACATTATCCTGAAATAAAAGAGTTCGCTGAAACTACACCCGAGATTGTTAACGCAAGAATGACCTTTGATCTAAAAAGTTTGCTGCCGTTATATCAATTGGAAATAGGAAAAGCCGGTGAGAGCTGCGCCCTGTATATTGCAAGGCAACTGGGGCTTCCCCCTAGAATAATTGAACGGGCATGCATGGCTGCATACGGGGATAGCCATGCAGCAAAAACAATAAGATCTGCTCCTGATGCTCCCGCCGATGACCTAAAAATACAAGAAAACAGGTCAGTTAAAATTGAACAGGATAGATTTGTAAGAAAACGCATCCAAAAGCAGGAAGTCAAAAAGGCCCCGGAAACTCCCAAAAGCATGGAATTTAATATCGGAGACAGTGTCATGGTTTATCCTGAAAAATTACTTGGTATTGTGTATCAAAAAGCGAACGAAAAAGGCAATATCGGTGTTCAGATTAAAGAGAAAAAGCTGATTATCAACCATAAAAGGCTGAAACTGCATATACCTGCAAGCAAGCTGTATCCTGAGAACTACGACTTCTCGATTATATTTGACACGGTTGAAAATCGGAAGAAAAGACATGAAATGGAACGAAAGCATAACCCTAACCTAATAATTGAAACAAATAGTGAAAAGAGGAAATAACTTAATCTCCCCCGGCCGGTTTTTTTGCCCTGCATTCGCCATAGCGGCAGCAACATTGCACCGGAAAATATTGTAATCCACACCGGTCGGGGGATAACCCAAATATTTATCATATTCAGATCAAACAATTTATATTAGATATAAGACCAGTCCAAAATAGGAACAAATAATAACTCCCGCACAGTAATCCAATTTGGAGAAAGCAATGCTCCTTAAAAACGTCCGTTGGTCATGAAAGGTGTATCCTTTTAATTCCATAGACAATGCAACTTCGTTTCCCCGCTTTAATGCTCTGAGGATCAAAGGAAGCATAATCGGCATCAGCCCTTTTACCTTTTGAAAAAAGGTGTTCAGTTCCAACCCTCTTGACTGTTGGCTTTCATAGATTGCGGCAAGATCTTTTTCCATGATGGGAAGAAAACGCAAAGCTAAGCCCACCAAAACCGCATATCTGGACGGCAAATGGAATTTGGTCAGAAGCAATGTCAGGTCTTCCGGCGAGGTCCACATGGTAAATTGGAGGCTAAACATGGCCAGATTGACTAGAATCAAAAACGAGTGTATTCCTAATAAAATACCGCCCATGTAGACCTTTAAACCTAAAAACTTACCAACAACCGCTCCATGATGATATAATAACGCCTGCAGAATAATAATTTGAATTCCTAAAACCAAAAGGATTTTTATTAAAATATTTAGCCGGCGAAAAGGGATCCCGGCCAGCTTGTTAGTGAAAAATACAAGTACCAAGGAGAACAGAAGGATCCGACTTTCCTGCAGGAATAGGACAAAGGAAAGGTTGCCCATGAGCCAGAGCAATTTAATTCTCGGATCCAGCCGGTGAATGAAAGAATTTTCATTTATCTCACCTAAAAAAAGCTGCATGTTATCCCCCTCCTATTCCAGGTATTGTCTGCAAAGTTACTCCTAAGTTTAAGAAAACTTCCCTATAATCTCTATAATTAGCAAGTGAAGCATCATCCGTGTCCAGGACCAATCTTCCTTTGTGCATCACAATAAAACGCCGGCAATATTCTTCGGCCAGTGTTAGATTATGGGTGATCATAATCACCGTATGTCCTTTTTGATGGTACTGATCGATCAAGTCCATAACCTCCCGGGCTTCTTCATAGCACATATTTAAAGTAGGTTCATCTATCACCAGGATTGGAGGATCACTGACCAGGACGGAAGCCAAAGCAACCTTTTGCAGCATTCCTCGGGAAAGCTTATAGGGATGGAGCGATGCTGCCCCTTCTAAACGGAAATCCCTGAGCACCTGCTGCACCCGATTTTTTATGTTATCCTTGGGAAATTTTTTGACCTTAAGACCAAAGGAGATCTCCTCCTCCACGGAGTTTTGGCATACCTGCAATAAAGGGTTTTGAAAAAGGTAGCCAATATGTGCGGAAAGCTGGGCAGTAGTGTGTTCAGCAACGTTCAGGCCGTTAATAAACACACTGCCTTTCTCCGGACGAAGGAGACCATTAAAGGTTTTTGTCAGGGTGGTTTTACCTGCCCCGTTTTCTCCTATCAGGGCGACAAAATCTCCCGGACATATTTTCAGGGATACATTTTTTAAAGCAAATTCGCTGTTTTCGTAGCGCAGGCTTAGACCTTTGACTTCCACAGCAGGAGTACTTTGATCCATTGATTTTAGGCTCGGAGAAATACTCTCTCCCTTTACTTGTCTGACCCTTATCTCACTGAACTGTTTCCGTATTGATATCGGGGTAATATTTTTATCGCCTTTGATTCTTTGTCTCAAAGTGCCCTGGTCCATGATCCAGATGTGGTCCGCAAGGGAAACCACATCTTCCAGCATCTCTTCTGCCGCAATTACCGTTTTGCCCTGAGCTTTACATAGAGAGCGGAGTTTTTGGTAAATATCTTTTCTGCCTTTTGGATCTAACTGATCTGCCGGCCGGTCCAGTAAAAGAATTTCTGGGTCCATCGTGAGCACCGAGGCCAGCACGATTCTCTGCAATTCTCCCCCGGACAAGGTTTCCGGTTTTCTTTTTTCGTAACCGGAAAGACCGACAAAATCTAAAGCATAGGTGAT
>DUPU01000019.1 GCA_012838175.1 Clostridia bacterium | reverse complement strand
CACTTTGCTCCCTTTTAAAAGGAGCAGCTGTCTTATTATAACATTAAATTATTGACAAAAACCTATATATTTTTCCATCGTGTCAAAGAACCGTCCCCTGACACGCGGAAATGATATAAATGGGATTTAAGGCTTTCATCATCCAGCCAGAAATCTTTTCACCCCTGGAAACATTAACTGAGATACATTCAATGTTTTTAAACTCCTGCTCTTCTAACAAAGTCAGCAACCGGTAGGTGCTGTCCAAAAGAATGGTATTGGCCACAATAATACCGTTCGCCGCCAAATGTTCTTTAGCAAAAGAAACGACTTCAGCCGGTTTATTACTGGCGCCGCCAATAAAAATGCGGTCAAAAACCATATCCGGCAAAGCTTGGGGAGCCGTTCCCTTGATAACTTCCACATTACTCAAGGAAAAACGCTTTACATTCTCCTCGGTCAACGCAACTGCTTCTTCGTCCATGTCTATGGCAAAAACCTTCCCCTGAGGACATTGCAAAGCTGCTTCCACAGTTATACTTCCTGTGCCGCATCCAATATCTAAAATTGATGCATCTGGCTTAAGCTTGAGTTTTGCCAAAGCCAGGACTCTTATTTCCGTTTTCGTTATGGGTACCTTGCCTCGAATAAATGCCTCCTCGGGAATACCGGGAGTACTATAATTCCATAACATCCTTTTCAATCACCACCACACACAAATCACTAAACCGATACTGCTTTATTTCATGGGGTCTGCCGGACAAAATCCGCTCATCAGGATAAGATAAATTTTCCCCTACGGTGATAATATATTTCTCCAATCCTTGGCTTATTAAATAGTCTGCAATCACTCCGGGATGATTATTACGATCCGTTAGGAGAAATACCCCGCCTGTTTTCAACAATTTTTCTTTAATCCCCGTTGTTCTCCCATGTAAACTGCACAAGGAAAAGTCTTTCCATGGCTTTGCAAGTTTGGCAAAAAGATACTGAAAGGAACTGATGCCGGGAATAACTTCTAACGCCTCAGGACCCAATTTTTTGAGGAAGAAATCCAGCAAGCTGTAAAATCCCGGGTCCCCGGACACTACCACGCAAACCTTTCGTGTCCTCCGACCCTTTTCTACAAAAAGGAATAATTCTTCCATACTCGATTTAAATTCGTAGGTTTCCTTTTTTAAATCCTGGAAAATTTCCAAATTTCTTTTTCCACCCACCAGAATATCAGCCTTTTTTACTGCTTCTAAAGCAGCGGGAGTTATGTAAGATAAAGCCCCCGGCCCTATTCCGGCAATGCAAACCTTATACATGGTGAATTTCCTCCAAAATCCTGTCCGCCTTTGTACTTTTTGCCAAAAGCTTTTTCATGGAAAAGAGAATTACTCCTATTTCCAGATTCCCGTAGACATAGCCTTCACATCTTTGAGCACATTTTTCGGCTATGATTTGATAAACCTCCTCATAGCCGTATTGGTCAATAATCGGAATTGCTTCTTCCGTTGTAATGCAATTCATAATCAGTTTTAATATTTCCCCGGACATACCCTGCAAAGCCAAATAAGCGGTGAGAATTTCCATGCGGGTATCGCTCACCCGGCTATGGGTATAAAATATCCCTCCCGCCGGTTTCACCAGCTTTGCCAAATGTCCGGCTAAAAGTACCTTTGAAAACTCCAATTCGGTACACTTTTCCAGGGCAAATCCCAGGTAATTGCTGATCTTGACTGCTTTTTCCCTGGGTATCTTCAAATGGTCTTCACAAAATCTTTCCCCGTAGCTCCCCGGAACCAAAAGCACTATATCCTGACCTGCTGCCTTCCGACAGCTTAATTCTAAGGCAATGGTATCCTTTAAGGCTTCTTCTGACATAGGCTCCACAATGCCGGTGGTGCCTAAAACAGAAATCCCTCCTTCAATACCCAGCCGGGGATTGAAGGTTTTTTTGGCAATCTCCCGCCCCTTAGGGATACTGATTTCTATTTCAACCCCACAACCTTTTGGAAGCACCTTCCCCACTTCACTTAAAATCATGCGTCGGGGTACAGGATTGATAGCAGGCATCCCTACCGGTACCAAAAGCCCGGGCCGGGTGACTTTTCCCACACCCTCCCCTCCTTTAATGAAAATGCCTTTCTCAGGAATTTTCCGGGCCAGGGCAAAAACCTCAATTTTATCAGTAACATCCGGGTCATCTCCGGCATCTTTAACCACTGAGCAGCTGACACCTTCGTGACTCCAAGTAATGTTTCTAAGTTCCAAGTTTAAAGGCCAACCTTTGGGAATATCAATCTCCACCCGGGTAATTTTTTCCCCGGTAAACAGCATTGCGGCCGCTCCCTTGGCCGCTGCAGCAGCGCAAGAACCGGTGGTAAAACCTGTGCGCAGTCTTTTCCCATTCTTAAAAATATACCTGCTATTTTCCAAGACCTTTGACTGCCTCCTTTAAAACGGCGTTAATTAAAGCCACGCCAATGGTGCTCCCTCCCTTGCGCCCCTTTGTAATTACCGCAGGAATAGGCGTCGACCATAATGCCTCCTTCGACTCGGCAGCTCCTACAAAACCTACAGGCACACCGATTACCGCTTCCGGCTCAAGAGCACCTGTTTCCGTCAATTCCAATATCCGGTACAAGGCGGTAGGAGCATTGCCCACCACAAATATTTTTTTGCCGGGGAGGCGAGAAGCTATATCCACCGCCGCCATAGATCGGGTAATCCCTTTTTCCCGGGCTTCCCGATAAGCCTCATCAGAATCTACAAAACATTTAATATCAAGACCTAATTTATCAGCCAGTTTTTTGCTGATACCCGCCTTAATCATATTAGTATCACATATAATAGTACATCCGGCCAGAAAGGTCGAAAGAATTTTATCCTCCACTCCTTGTTTAAATTGTAGCAAATCAGCATAATCTAAATCCGCGGTGGTATGAATTACCCGCTTGAT
Source organism: Clostridia bacterium (assembly GCA_012838175.1). Taxonomy (GTDB): domain Bacteria; phylum Bacillota; class Dehalobacteriia; order Dehalobacteriales; family Dehalobacteriaceae; genus DUPU01. Next base: position 2,624 of record DUPU01000019.1, on the reverse strand, counting down.
CATATCTGCCTTTAAGCCCGAACTGTTTTTTTCACCCAATTCTGCGCCTATTATTTCAAAACTCCTTCTTTCAATTTCAAAGGGATCTTTGACATAATCATGATAACGCTCCAATTGATTCTCCTCCTCAGCGTGTCAGGGGACGGTTCTCTGACACATTTTCAGACAATCTCTGACCGCTCTCTGTATCAGTTTTTAATATCAAGCGTGTCAGAGAACCGTCCCCTGACACGTTTTAACAAAATTTAAGGCAAAATTCAGATTGGCAGGGAAGTAAATATGGGGATACATGCCAAAAACGTTTTTATACTTTCGCCCGCACTGCCAGCGCACGGTTTCCTCGTTAACCTTTTTTTCACCCATAATACAATAATCATCATCATTTCTTAAAACTAAAGACTTATGAAACTCATGGGCCCTGATCCGCTCACCCTTTTTAAATAATAGGGTATTCTTCAGCCCTTCTAATTCTAAATAACCAAAATTCTGCAGCCTTTTGGTCATAACCGCTTCCCCGTCAAATATGCCGACAAAGGGATAAACCTCCCCTTCCTCATTTTTAAAACACTTGTTCAAATACATATAACCCCCGCACTCAGCATAAATGGGAAGTCCTTTGTCCGCCTTTTCCCTGATATCCTGCATTAAAGAGATATTAGCGGAAAGTTCCTTGGCAAATACCTCCGGATAACCCCCACCAATATACAAGCCGTTTATATCCTCAGGAAGCACCTCATCTCTCATGGGGCTGAAAAATGCCAGATCTGCTCCCAAGCCCTTAAGAATTTCCAAGTTCTCATAGTAATAAAAGCTGAAGGCATGATCCCAGGCCACTGCTATTTTGGGTCCACGGGACGGATATTTCTCTCTGAGAAAATTACAGCTGCCGTAATGATTAGACATGTCCCCCTTTGAGGACGCTTCCCATTGAGGGGCTTCCCGGGCCATAGCAAGAATCATCTCTAAATTGACATTTTCTTTAATTAAATCAGCCAAAGAATCAATAATACCGGAGAGATTCTCCGTTTCGCTGCTTTGCACTAAACCTAAATGCCGGCTTTTCAACTGGATGTTCCCGGTTTTAGGGAGGTATCCCACCACTTTAACCCCGGTATACTTTTCAATCCCCCGCTTCACCATAAGATAATGATTATATGAAGAAGCTTTATTAATTACCACTCCGGCCACATTTACCCGGCCAAATTCTTTTAGCCCGTAAACCACAGCCGCAGCACTTGCCGCCATAGCATCAACCGTCATCACCAGAATCACGGGTGCCTGAAGTAATCCGGCTATTCCCGCCGTACTTCCTTTTAAAGGATCATCCCCATATCCGTCATAGAGACCCATTACCCCCTCCACAATGGAAAGATCCGCCTCCTGAGCATATCTTTCAAACATCTCTTTAATATATGTATCACTAAGCATCCAACTGTCTAAATTAATGCTGTTTCGCCCGGTAATGGCAGTGTGAAAAGCCGGATCAATATAATCCGGGCCCACCTTGAAGGGCTGTACCTTAAAACCTTGCCGGCAAAAAGCCGCCATTAAACCCATAGAAAATGTTGTTTTTCCGCTGCCACTGGCAGGAGCACCGATTACCAGCCTGGGGATATCTACCTTTTGATGATTCCTATCTTTAACCATTAACGGATAAAACCTCCCTTAGCGCTGTCAAAACCGCCTGATTCGACTCCCGATCCTTTACAGCCAACCGAAAATGATAAGGAGTTAAAAAATTAAACCCATCGGGAGTACGGATTAAAATGCCTTCCTTTAACATTAATTCCTTTAACTCCCATGCATCTATTTTTTCGTCCCGAATCTTTAATAAATGATAATTTGCCTGAGAAGGATAAACCTTTAATTCTTCAATCTCTTTTAAACGATGAAATAGAAATTCCCGCTCCTCCTTTGCCCAGCGTCGGGAAGCATTAATATATGCCTCGTCCTTATAAACGGTACATCCGGCAATTACAGCGGCGGCATTCACATTCCAGGGTTCCAACTGGGCTTCAATCCCTCGCACCAGATCCAAATTTTGCGTCACCCCGAAACCCAATCGAATTCCCGGCATACCGAAGAATTTTGTGGCAGCCCTGATCACCAGCACATTCCGATAATCCTGAAATTCAGAAACCATACTGTTTTTAGGGTAATCATCGGTAAATTCGATAAACGCCTCATCAATAATAAGAAAACTGTCCTTTTCCTTCAATCTCCGGGCAAAATCACATACCTCAGTTTTTTCCACCAAGGTTCCGGTAGGGTTATTTGGATTGCATAATACCACTAAAGACTTCTCCTCCACTGAGGCCATAATTTTCTCAAAATCCAAACGCCAAAATTCTTGATCATAAGCATTAAGGTCTAAAACCCTTACCCCTTTTTGCCGGGCAGCCCGGGCATATTCTGAAAAGGTGGGGCTTAAATTGATCATGGAGGAAACATTCAAAGCCATGATGGCCTTAAATATTATTTCCACTGCCCCGTTTCCCGGAATAATGGTTTCCGGAGCGTTTAAGGATAAATATTCCGCCAACGCCTGTTTCAATGCCCGATACTTAATATCCGGATACCGGGTAAAATCATTAATTCTTTCAAAGAGTGCCCTACGAAAACTT
>DUPU01000131.1 GCA_012838175.1 Clostridia bacterium | reverse complement strand
TTTTTGGCGTGTTCAAAGTAAACAAGGATGGGGATAAATATGTAGTTACTGAAGAAGCCCTTCCTATTTCCGGACAGGCAGAGGCAATGGTACCTGATCCGTCCGGAGCATTGGATGATCAAGGATATCCTCAAATGATTATCAGCACCGTGGATGCAAATGTAGCTACTGAGTATGATGATTTTCCCAACTACTTACCCGGATGCAGCGTTACCCTAACAGAACCGGGTATTACGCATCTTTCCGTTATGGGGCAATAGCTGATTCTTGCAATGTTTTAATAAAGGTAGCTGATACGGCGGAAGAGGCTGTTTCCAATACCCCTAATGCACCGGCCACTGATACTGCCGTTGCCCAAACAGCCCAAGCGATGCCAACCGCAGCCAAAGTAATGGTTAATGGAAATGCAACATCCTTTGATGCATATAACATCAATAATAATAATTATTTTAAACTGAGAGATCTGGCCAAGGTACTTAGCGGCAGCGAAAAACAGTTTGAAGTGAAATGGGACGTGGATAAAAAAGCCATCAATCTAATATCAAATACAGCATATACGGAAATAGGCGGAGAGATGGCAGCAGGTGATGGTAAGGCAAAAACTGCATCTCTGAATCAGGCGAAGATATACAAAGATGGGACGGAAATCCCGTTAACAGCTTATAACATCAATGGTAACAACTATTTTAAATTAAGAGATATTGCGCAAGCTTTCAATATCGGTGTGATTTGGGATCCGGCGACCCAAACCATTGGGATTGATACCACTATTGATTATGTGGAAGAGTAATAACTGTTTACCGAAATCGCAGAAATAGTCGCATAGTATAAAGTAATCCTGAATATTTATCGAAGGGGGTAATTATGATTAGACACAAAAATTTTTATGGCTTGCTTTTAGTGCTTGTCTTTTCTTTAATCTTACCTGCTGTGGTTCAGGCACACCCGGCGGTTTATCACGGAAAACATTATCAGGCCGGGGTAACTTTATTGCAGCAAGGGAAAATCACCCAGGCGATTCATGAACTGGAACATGCGGTTCTTCAATCCCCACAGGGTGCCTATCTCAGAAAACTGGCTGAAGCATACGAAGCAAACGGTCAATATCAAAAGGCTGCCGATACTTATTACCGGGAAGCACAAGTTCATTTAAAAAGAGGGGACACGGATGCTTACCTGGTGGTAAAAGGCAAGGGGGACGCCCTTAGTTCCGAGATTCAACTTTTTGTCCAGGAAGACGGAACATATGCCAAACCGCAAAACCTGGCCAAGTATGAACCAAGCGCCGGCCTTTATATCGGGGCCTTTGTGGAGTATGATAAGAACGTAGGCCCGAAGAATGTCAAAGCCTTTAATCAAATCACCGGGAAAAATCATGCCATCTATTATACATATCATGAATACGGAAACCCGTTTCCTGTAAACTGGGCAGCCCAGGTAAAGGCAGCAGGAGCGGCAATTCAGTTATCTTTAGAGCCCAACAAGGGTTTGGATATTGTTCAGGATAATGCCTATCTCAGGGAGTTTGCCAGAAATGCCAAGCAAGCCGGAGTGCCCATTTTCCTCCGCTTTGCCTCGGAGATGAATGGAAATTGGGTAGCTTGGAACGGTAACCCGGCCAAATACATTGAAAAATTCCGCTTGGTTTCCCAGGTGATGAAAGAGGAAGCTCCTAATGTGGCCATGGTCTGGGCCCCCAACAGTGTCCCCCAAAAGGAGATCACCAAGTATTATCCCGGGGACCAGTGGGTAGACTGGGTGGGAATTAATTTATACAGTGTCTGCTTTTTTAACGGCGACCCGAATCAACCGGCTGATACGGTAAATCCTTTGGATTTACTGGACTTTGTTTACAAGGAATATGCTGATCAAAAACCAATAATGGTGGCGGAATATGGGGCAACCCACTATAGTACCGCAGGAAATCTTGATGCCACCCGGTTTGCTGTCACAAAAATGAATATGCTGTACCAGGGAGTAAGAATGCTTTATCCCCGGGTTAAGGCTATTCATTGGTACAGTGTCAACAACCTGGAAAAAGCCCATAGCGCCGACCGGAGGCTGAATAATTTCAGTTTGACGGAAAATCAGAAAGTACTGGAAGCGTATAAAAAAATGATCAGCGACCCGTATTTTCTGTCTCAAGTACAAAATGGACCTTTTGTTACCGACGATGGGGGAGCTAAGCTAAAAATATCCCCCTTGGCAGGGATGACCGTTTCATCTAATGGTCAGATTAAAGGCCTTGGTTGGGTGAAGACCTATGATCCTTATATCAGTAAAGTAGTATATAAATTGGATAACAAGTATCTGTCCGAAAGCTACCAATATCCATTTGGTTTCACCTTGGATGCCGGCAAACTGACATCAGGAAAACATGTAATTACTGCAGTAGCTTTTGATTCTAAAGGCCGGGAAGCAGCACGAAAGGATTTTATATTTAATATAAAGTAATTGGAAATAAATATGAGTATACCTGTAGGGGAGTGCCTCGGAAGTGAAAAGTCTTCCGGGACACTCCTTGTTTTTATGCTTCGTAAACTATCCTTTATGTTATCGTTACGGAAGAACTCATGTTGATTTTTTAAATGCTTCACTTCTGAATACTTTTCTTAGCTATATACAATACTATGTATGATTTTAATTATTAGTTTAATCAAGGAGAGTAGCATGAAAGATAGGATTACTGCCGGGTTTATTTCCGGTTTTGTCGCGGGAATCGGCATGAATGTTGTTGACTGGATTGTAAATGCAGTGTATGGACAAAAGGAATACCTATATAGTTGGGCTTCAGTTATAATTTACGGGAGAATGGCAGAAAACACCTGGGAGATTGTTTTTTCTCAGGTAGGCCAATTGTTTTTTGCCGGTTTTTTAGGGATTATTTTTGCTTATATTATGTTTAAATTGTCCAGCCGTAACTATTTATTCAAAGGATGGCTATATGGAATAATAGCTTGGTTTGGAGTTTATGGGATATCAACAATTTTTAGGATTCCATTTATAACGTCCCATTCTGCTGTTACTGTAACATCCCACTTGCTCAGTGCTTCTCTGTACGGTGTTTTATTAGGGGAAGGACTGCACCAAATAACCAAAAGGAAATTAGTTTAATTTATTTGTATAACTATGATTCTTACCTACTAATACCGGTCTCAATGATCAATAACCATAAGTTTATAAGTATCAGTACCGCCTTGAATGCCCTCAGGGTGTTACGTATTCTTAGTTTATGGAATTTAATAATTATCATTAATGTATAAAGAAAACTACCAATGATAAAACCGCGGAGAAATTCTGCGTTTTTTATTTTTTAGAAGGGATTTGTTGTATTTTGTGGAAATATATGATAATAAATAGTATTTTTGAATTATAAATTTTACTTAATCTAAATGAGGCATATACTGTAAGAATTAAACAAAATTATAGAAAGGCAGTTAAAGATGAGTAAAGATTACATTGCACATGTATTTAAGAAGGAAGATGGAACATGGGCATCTCCGCATAAATTGTCAGAACATCTAGCTGGGACAGCTAAATTGTCAGAAACGTTTGCTGAAAAGTTTCGTTCCGGAGTTTGGGGGAAAGCGGCTGGTTTGGCCCATGATGCAGGTAAAGGTAGGCCTTTATGGCAGAGATACTTGAAACAAAAAAATGGTTATTTTGATGAAGAAGCACATCTTGAAGGAAAAAGTGGTAAAATTCCTCATGCTATCCATGGAGCAGAATTGGTTGAAACATTATATGGTAAACACATAGGACGAATTTTGGCATATTGTATTGCGGGCCATCATGCGGGTTTGCCTGATTGGTCCACTGCCGAGGGCGAAGGAAGAGCATCTCTTCAGTATCAGAAAACCCAAGTCAAAGATGTTGCTGATATTGATTCTAGTGTTGTTGAATGTATAAGAACTGCGAAGCCATCTTTACCTCCGTGGAAATTTGAAAATGGACTGGATATTGCCTTATGGGTCAGAATGTTGTATTCAAGCCTGGTAGATGCTGATTTTCTGGATACTGAAAAATATATGGATATTGATAAGTCAGTAAATAGAGGGGGATTCTGCTCAATCGAAGAACTGATCAACAGATTTAATGCCTTTATGAAAGATTTGGAAAAGAAGTCTGAAAGTACAAAAGTAAACGTTATAAGAAGAAATATCAGAGATAAATGTGTAAAAATGGCTCAAGAAGCACAAGGCGTTTTTTCATTATCTGTTCCGACCGGGGGAGGGAAAACATTATCAAGCCTAGCTTTTGCCCTTGAACATGCAAAACGGCATCAGCTAAATCGCATAATCTATGTAATACCTTACACCAGCATCATTGAACAAAATGCTGATGTGTTCCGTGCGGCGGTAGGAGATGATCAGGTCATTGAACATCATTCAAATTTAGACGAGGATGATGCTACAATAAAATCCCGACTAGCTGCGGAAAATTGGGATGCTCCCATTATCGTAACCACTTCGGTACAATTTTTTGAATCTCTCTTTGCAGCAAAAACCAGCCGATGTCGTAAACTTCATAATCTGGTAGGTTCAGTAATCATATTAGATGAAGCACAGCTTATTCCGGTTGAGTTTCTTGCACCGATTCTAGAAACTATGCAATTACTTGTTGATCACTATAGAGTAAGTTTTGTTATTTCTACTGCCACACAACCAGCCTTTAAGGAACGAATTGTAGATGGACAAGTCTTTAAAGGTTTTAAAGAAATTAAAGAGATAATTGGTGACGAGAATGAGATCAGCGAACTCTATCAATCTTTAATTCGCAATTATGTCAAATTTCCTGATGACATAAATAAGGTATCAAACTGGGAAGAAATTGCTGGAGAGTTATTGCAATATGATCAGGTGCTATGTATTGTGTCCGACCGAAAAAGTTGCCGCGAATTACACAGCTTAATGCCTATCGGAACTTATCATTTATCTGCACTTATGTGTGGACAGCATCGCAGTGAAATTATCAAGGAGATTAAAGACAAACTAAAAAACCACCAACCGGTTAGGGTTATCAGTACTCAGTTGGTTGAAGCCGGTGTAGATTTAGATTTTCCAGTTGTATATCGAGCTCTTGCCGGCCTAGACTCAATTGTTCAAGCTGCCGGCCGTTGCAATAGAGAAGGAAAGTTACCGGAATTAGGAAAAGTAATTGTTTTTAACCCACCAAGAAAAGCACCTGTGGGTATACTTCGTAAAGCAGCAGACACTACACGAAGTATAGTTGGAAATTATGAGAATCCGTTAAGCTACAATATTTTTGAGAAATATTTTTCAGAATTGTATTGGAAAGCAAATTCATTAGATAAGGAAGGAATAACCGATTTACTGAATCCTTTTAAAAATGATATAAGAGAGTGCAGTATTTATTTCAGAACTGCTGCAAGTAAATTTAAAATCATTGATGATTCTATCCAAAAGACTATTTTTGTTCGTTACGGTGAAGGAGTTAAATATATTGATTTATTAAAAGCAAAGGGACCGGATCGTTGGTTGATGAGGAAACTGCAAAGATATACAGTCAATATCTATAACTACGAATTTAATGATTTAATGAGAAGAGGTGTAATTGAAGAAGTATTCTCACAAATTTATGCACTTTCATCTGAACTTGATTATTCGAAGGAGACAGGACTTCTTGTTGATGAAACACTATATGAGCCAGAACAATTTATTTTATAAGAAAGACCAACTATTAAAAGTCAAGTCCTAAAATGAAACTTCTTGGATTAAGTGCAGGAAAGGACTTTAGATATTTTTGAACCTTGATAATTGCATGACAAACAGAGCACCTCAAGGAGCTGCTCTAAAAATAGCTATGAGCAGTTAGACTATGCCTGACTGACAAAAGACAGGTTTGCTTTTACCAGGTGGAAAATGACCCTTGTCAGCTTCTTTGCAGCATGGGAAACGGCCACGTTGTAGGCTTTGCCTTCGGAGCGTTTCTTTGCGAGATATAGACCAAAATGTTCATCCCAGCGGCATACATATTTTGTGGCATTGAACAAAGCATACCGCAGGTATTTCGAGCCGCGCTTTACCATCTTCGCACGAGTGGACGTCATCTGTCCTGACTGGTAGACTGAAGGCTCTAATCCGGCATAGGCGAGCACCTGCTCCGCAGAATCAAAGCTTGTAAAGTTTTCTGTTTCTGCAATGATGATGGCAGCCATTCGGTAAGAAATGCCTGGTATGGTCATGATTGGGCTGTGCAGGGAATCCACAATTGGATTGATTTTAGATTCCACCTGTTTAATCTGTTTTTCTATCATTTGAATCAGTTCAATGGTCTGTTGTAATTCAAGTGACTTCACTTCGCTGAAAGATCCAACAGAAACTCTGGCTGCGTTACGGATTTCAACTGCCTTCTCCTTACCATAACGGCCTTTTGAGGCACTTGCAAGAAGATTTGTAAGGCGGGTAAGATGACAGTCAGCAATGGCTTTGGCATTTGGCAATTCAGAAAGTAAAGTGTAAACAGAAGTTATATGCAGCGATGGAACCAATTTTTCCAATTCAGGAAAGAGGAGGACACAAAGTCTAACATAAGAAGTTTTCAGTCTGGAGCAATCCTGAACGAGAGAAAAACGGTAT
>DUPU01000130.1 GCA_012838175.1 Clostridia bacterium | reverse complement strand
CATCACAGCTATTTATTGTCTTATCCCCATATAAATCTCAGTCTTTATGATTCTGTGGAAGCTGCATTAACGTCATGAACGGCTATGAAGCGGCGGAGAAAATTCGAGAGTTATCAGCCGATGTACCTATCGTAGCAATGACAGCGGACGTCATTATGGGTGTCCGGAACAAATGTGAGGAAAGCGGGATATACCATTACATCAGCAAGCCTTTTAATCCCGATCAACTTATTCAAATTATCAAAGATATTATCCTTGAAAATGAATCCACCATTGATGGGGATACAACCGTTCTTGACCGGAAACTGGGTTTGAAAAACATGGGCGACAATCTAGAGCTATATCTTCAGGTATTGGAAGAATACCGCAATGAGAATCAAGATACTTTGGAAAGGCTTGAAACTGCGGTTCGTGAAAAAAGATACGTTCATGCTGCACAAATCGTACATAAGGTAAAGGGCAGTTCCGGAAGCATCGGAGCAAAATCCCTATATGATGCAGCTATACTATTACAGAAAGCCCTTGATGAAGAAAATGAAGATGAAATAATACCATTGCATCAAAGGTTTGCAAAATTATTAAAAAAACTCCTTGAAGAATTAATGTAATCTCAAGGGAAATCAGGAGTGAGTGTGTCCAAAAAAAGGGGGATGACAATGCTAATCAAGATTTTGATAGTAGACGACTCGGCATCAGACGGGTTGATCATCAAAAACATGTTAAGGGATTATTGTATTTTGACGGCTTGTGACGGTGTGGAAGCTATACATATGCTTGAGAAGCATGAGGGGATTAACTTGCTCATACTTGATTTAAATATGCCTAATATGGATGGGTTTCAGGTGCTTGAATTCCTAAAGGAGAATGAGCGGTTTAGGAAGCTGCACACTATAATATTGACAATTAATGATGAATTGGACAATGAAATAAAGGGATTAAAGCTCGGTGCTGTAGACTATATTCGTAAACCAATTCATTTTGAGTCGTTGAAGGCCAGAATAGATGTTCATGTTGCACTGATGCTTGCTAAGGAAGAACTGGAGCAAAAACTGGATGAACAAACATTCACTTTTGACATTATTTTCGACCAGGCTCCTATTGGTATAGCAATTTCATATGGCTGTGATGGGAAATGCTCCGATGATGAAATTGTAAAAATCAACCCGGTGTACGAGCAGATTACAGGCAGAACAAAAGAAGACCTTATTAAATTAGGCTGGGCAAAGATTACCCACCCTGACGATTTAAAAGAAGATATGGATAATTTCAGAAAACTGCAAGCCGGTGAGATCAAAAGTTATTCCATGGAAAAACGATTAATAAAGCCTGACGGGTCGTTTGTGTGGGTATCTATGGTCGTCGCAGCCCTTGCTCTGCCGGGCAAAGACACTTTTAATCATATATGTATCATTCAGGACATTTCGGACAGAAAGCTAATTGAAAATGAACTTAGATACATATATGAGCACGACAGGTTGACAGGCTTATATAATCGGGATTATTTGAAGATTCGATTTGAACATGATACCAAGCAAAAGAAAAGGTCAAAGAGAGCACTTATTGGTATTGATTTAAGTACAGTTCAGCTGTTAACAGCTAATTTTGGATTTCTTTATACAGAGAATCTAATTAAAAAAGCCGCTAAGGTATTAAGCCGGTTTTGCACCGATAATTGTCATTTGTTCCATACGAAAGAAAGTCGCTTTGTCTTCTATCTCGTAGACTACAAAGATAAAAAAGAGTTGGATGATTTCAGCAAAACTATTGAGTACAGTCTGGAATCTCTGTTTGTAACAGACAGAATCAGCGGGGGGATTGGGATCCTTGAAATTGAAGAGAATCAAGATGATCTCGATCTGGATTTGCTTTTGAGAAAGCTCCTCATAGCGTCAGAAAGGTCTATCAGTAATACTGAAAGAGGCTTTAATGCTTGCTATTACGACGAAGAGGTAGAGTCCTTGGTAAATCGGGAAAGTGATATCATGCAGGCTCTTTTCGCAATAGCAGCGGGCGATGATACCAATGATGAACTGTTTTTGCAGTATCAGCCGATTTTGGATTTAAAAACGGATTCAATCTGCGGTTTTGAGGCTCTGACCAGATTAAGAACAGAAAAACTAGGATTGGTTTCACCGGCAGAATTCATTCCCATAGCCGAGAAGACCAAGTGTATTATTCCCATCGGCGATAAAGTAATTGCCAGTGCATTTTGTTTTTTAAATAAGCTTAAAGAGCATGGATATGACAAAATAATTGTTTCAATTAATGTTTCTGTTTTTCAGTTGTTGAGGCCTGACTTCACAAGCTGGTTGTTTGAATTGATAACCGAAATGCAGGTTAATCCGGAGAATATCTGCCTTGAAATTACGGAATCGGTCTTTGCTTCCGACTATGAAAGAATCAATCATATTATAGTTAAACTTAGGGACTACGGGCTGCACATAGCCATAGATGATTTTGGGACAGGTTATTCATCTCTCGCTCGAGAAAAGGAGTTAAAAGTTGATTGCCTGAAAATTGACAAGTATTTTGTTGATAAATTATTAGATACAGACCCGAATAAAGCTATAACAAACGATATCATTTCGATGGCACATAAACTTGGGCATAGCGTAACTGCCGAAGGAATTGAGCATGAGGGTCAGTTGCAGTACTTAAAAGAACATGGCTGCGACAGAATACAGGGAAATCTGATTAGCAAACCCCTTGATGAAGAAGAAGCTTTTGAATTTTTAACATCTGTGATTTCTGATTTGGGAGTATTGAAATGATAAATAAGGGTAGGAAGTATAATACTATAATTTCTTATCGCGTTTTGTTAATAGGGATAACTTTGGTATTTACTTTGGGTACTATAAATGTTTTTTCAATAGATCATTTTGACAATGCAAAAACGATTGTTTTCTTAGGAAACGAAAGGATTGCTCCCATCATTTATAATGAAAAAGGAACAGCCAAAGGCGTAGTAGTGGATATTGCGAAAGAGCTGGGAAAAAAAATAGGCTACAATATTGAAGTGAGGGCGATTAATTGGGATGAAGCTCAAAACATGGTACTGCTGGGAGAAGCTGATGCGCTGCTTCAAATAAACCCGAACCCTGAGCGGGAAAAATTTTATGATTTTTCGGATGAATTACTGAAATCTGAATTCTCTATATTCACAAAAAGCGGTAATACAAGTATCGAAAACTTGGATGACTTAGAGAATAAAACAGTTGGAGTTGAGAGCGGGGGTTACCCATTTGCACTATTGCAGAAATACGATAGTATCAACATTGAGCCGATTTCTGACTGGAAAACGGGATTCCTCAGGGTTGCAACCGGTGAAATAGATGCGATTGTCGTTGATAGGTGGATTGGTGAATACGAATTAGCACAAAGCAGAATAAAAGGCATACAAGTATTAGATGAACCTATTGAAACACAGTATTCACGAATAGCAGTAAAAAAAGGCAATAAAGAGCTGCTTAGCCTGATAAACAGCGGTCTAAAAGAAATGAATGAAGATGGAACAATTGCTGAGATACTCAGTAATTGGCAAGGAAAAAAAGTAATCTATTTTACAGAAGAAAGCTTAAAGTACACTTTACTATATTTAGTGATAATATTTTTGGCTATAATTTTGCTGGTTTCATCGTATTTTGTAATTAAATTTCGAAAATTGAGTAAAAAATTAGAATCTGATGTTAGGCAAAGAACCCAAGAGTTGCATGATACAAATGAATTGCTGCGAAAAGTGAATGCAGAATTAGCAAAAATTTCGATGGTAGATAAGCTTACTGCTATTTATAATCGAAGATTTTTTGATACTGCTTTTCAAAATATATGGGAAATAAGTAAGAGAGAAAGACAGCCTTTAGCATTAATTATGATAGACATAGATAGTTTTAAACTTTTTAACGACACATACGGGCATTTGTCTGGAGATCAATGTCTAGAAAGCGTTGCTACGGCAATAAAAAGTGTTATTAGAAGGCCGGGAGATTTAGTGGCACGTTTTGGTGGCGAGGAATTTATAGTTCTATTGTTAAATACTTCAGAAGAGGGTGCTGCTAAAGTTGCTGAAAATATCCGAAAGAAAGTAGAAAACTTAGAAATTAAAAATGAAGCGGTAGGTTCGGTAATAACAGTCAGTTTAGGTGTGGCAGCGGTAATCCCTAATGATGATATGCGACCTGATGAACTAATAAATGGGGCAGACATAGCACTATATCAAGCGAAAAAAGAAGGACGAAATCGAGTCGTAAGACAGAGTGTTTTACAAGCGTAGTACTATAAACTTAGCCGGTCGGGATTGATAATTTTTGGGGTCTAGTTTTCTGTAGTCCAACAACCAACAGGTATTCATAGATCAATAAGTTCAAAAAGCGTATTCAACAAGAAACCTGGACATTAATGGCTTTATTATGCTGTGGGTAATCAATAAAGATGTTTGGAATACCATCCCTGCTGATCTTCAGGAATTAATGGTCCGGGTAGGCAAGGAAGTGTCTTATGAATTTGCTCAACAATTAACTATCGTTTTTAACGATGCCAGAACTGAATTGGAAGCTAGCGGAATGACTTTCTATGATCTGCCGGATGAAGAACTGGAAAAGATGAACAAAGCTTGTGCGATTGCCCAAACAGATTGGGTTAGTAAAATGGACAAGCAAGGACTTCCTGGTACAGAAACTTTTAAAGCTTTCGAAGAAGCTCTTAATAAATTACAGATAACAGTTATGGGACAAGGTAAAAGTACCTTGTCCCTTTTCGTGGAATGAATGACATATGGAACGTTATGAAAGTCCCTTAATTCATGGGACTTTCGGCGTTTTCGGGTAAATTAAGAATTATTCCGTCTCTGACTGTTGGGCAATTCCATAGACTTCCGTAACAGGAACTACAAACATAATTCCAGTGCCGGGTTGATCCAAGTTAAGCTGTGATTTAAGGGCATTGATGGTTTTTCTAAGCAATTCCTGATTATTTATTACTGTTAATATAGTTTTATTGGCAATTTTTTTACTTTGCATTAAATTTCTCATTTCGTGCGTGAAGGGAAATTGTGCCCGTAGAATTGCGCCCATTCCGGCTGAATCAATCAAAGTGGCTCCTCTTATCCCAAGGTCGGACATGGTTAGTAATACCTCATCCACCTTATCATCATCTTCTAAAATCAAAACAAGCATGTTCAACGGTATTTTCCTCCATTTTGTGTTTTTATTTTATCATCTATCCATACTTATTCATCATTATACTAGAAATGGTTCACTAATGAAATATTTATCATAACAATTTATCAAAACTAGCAATATTATTGTTGAAGATAATAATTATTAATCCAATATGTCAAATTTTTGCACCATTATGCAGTAGCCTGAAATATAAACCAGCCATCTTTAACCGAAAACCGGTATACACCGCCATGTTTTTCCACGATATGCACCATGCTTTTTGTGCCAAAACCATGTCCCTTTTCTTTTGATACAGGGAGGCCCTGATGGAATACCGGTTCTGTCTGATAGCTGTTGCGGATGTCAATGCACAGCTTATTATTTTTGGAAAACACGCGCAATTTGATATGGCGTTTATTCCCACCTGTGATATTTTCGCAGGCATGTATAGCGTTTTCCAAAGCATTTGACAATAGTGAACAAAGCTCGGTGTCGCTAAGGGTTAGCGAGTCAGGCAATTTTGCTTCTACCGTAAACATAATTCCCGATTGTTTTGCTTTGGAGGCGAAAGAGGACAAAATCAGATTTACGGTTTCGTTTTCACAAAAGCGTATGGGCGTGATGGCATCTATGTCGGATTGGACAGCACGTAAATACTCTTTGATCTTATCTATCTGTCTCTTAGAGACCAGTCCCTGCAAAAGAGCGATATGGTGACGCAAATCGTGCCGATTACTGCTGCATCTGCCGCAGCGAAGCAAGCTCTGTTTGTGCCTGTCTAAACTGCATATCCAGTATATCCCGCTCTCTTTGAATCCTTGCCTGTTTTTGCGTTTCGGCATAATAAAAGAGGACAAATACAAAATAGAATGCCGATGCCACGAAGGGTATAAATTGTACGGCCGCCCGTGACCCGCTGTACATAAAACCGGTGTAAACAGTGGTGGTATAGTCGAACAAGTAGAAAAAAGCGGGCATGGCGCCAAACAGCAGGCAGGATTTAACAGAGCGTTCCAACAGATGCCGCACGGATTTGTGGTACGTAGGCGGCATCGTGGGATGGAACAGCGGAGAAGTGTCCGGTTGGATCGTCAG
The DNA here is from genome assembly GCA_012838175.1 of Clostridia bacterium. Taxonomy (GTDB): domain Bacteria; phylum Bacillota; class Dehalobacteriia; order Dehalobacteriales; family Dehalobacteriaceae; genus DUPU01. The sequence goes on along the minus strand of DUPU01000130.1, from coordinate 13,584 downwards.
GGACTCTTTGATCAGCGGAAAGTCAAATTTCACTGGCGGCATCGTTGGTAATAATGTAGCGAATTCATCCCTGACAGGTTGCCAATTTATTAATAGTTCTGTGGAAGGTCTTAACTACGGTGGAGGCATTGCCGGCGCCAATGACGGAGAAATTTCCAATTGCTTCGTCAGCGGCAAGAAGAGCGACAAAAGTCATACTGTCTACGGCGGCTCTAATCTAGGAGGCATTGCGGGTTCAATGCAGGGGACCATCACGGGCTCAACAGTATCCGGGGCATCTATATTTGGAGATACCGGCGGGTATGACATTAACGCGGGTGGTATCGTAGGTGAGATGACTAGCGGTAATGTATCCGGATGTACTGTTACTGAAACACAGATCAAAATCCGTGCGAATTCCGGCGGTATTGTCGGTAAAGTTTCCCAATCCGGCTGCTTTATAAGCAATTGCGTTTCAGAAGATTCGGTCACCGTATACGTAAGGGGGGATTTTAGCACCAGTGCTGGCCCTATTGTTGGGGACAATTACACGACACTACCGGCCTGGATTGAAAAATGTACCGGCAACGCCGTCATAGAGACATATTAGTCATAAAGACATATGGGGAAAGCTACCACCAAAAAAAGCACAGAAGGGGCCGTCACCGGCCCCTTCTGAATGAAATGGTTGTCAGCCGGCATATTGGCTACAACGGAAAGATGATTCAGCCTGAACCATGATTCATGCAGAAAAAGCCTATGTTTCGTGCAGCAAACAGTTTTTTTGACAGATTTCTGATAGATTGAAGGCAGGAAATGTTCTTGATATTATCTCGCAGAAGGGAGGATTTAACCGGTGAGATTATCAATATCATTACCTTGGCCCAGGAGACACAAAATATGGCAGCCGAGTCTGAGGGCTAAACTGCCGGGCATTCAAGCAAAGAATGGGCAGGCGGACAAGATGGTGGTCTGTCTGCCCATTTAAAATGAAAAAGGAGGACTTGATGATGCTGCCAACTTTTATCGCCATTGCGGCAGTTATTGTACTATGGATTATTTCCACCCAGCGCAGGCTTGTCATGCTTGATGAGAATATCAGCAATGCCATGAGTCAGATCGGGGTGCAGTTGTCAAGCCGTTTTGACGCACTGACGGCTCTATTGGATTTGACGAAGGGCTATGCTAAGCACGAAAGCGAAACGCTGATTGAAACCATCAAATCAAGAAGAAGCGTGATTACGGCAAAATCCACGCCGGAGGATGTGCTCAAGCAAGAAGGGATTATTTCCGAAGCCTTAGGCAGGATTGCCATGGTAACGGAGCAATACCCCGAATTAAAGGCAAACCAAACCTATATCAAAACTATGGACGCGGTGCAAACCTTTGAAAACATGATGCGCACCAGCCGCCTGATTTACAACCACAGCGTGACGAAGCTGAACCGTGAAATCCGCATGTTCCCGGTTTCCTTGATTGCCGGGATGTTAGGCTTCCGACAAAGAGACTATTTGGAGGAGCAGGCAGGCAAGGCGGATATGCCCAGCACAAGGTAATTGAACATCATGTGATTATCCGGAATGTAATGCAGAAAGCTACCTATTTTCTTCCTCCAATTTAATTGTAACAAATAGAAAAAGCAAATATAGGCTGTTAATTTTTGTATTATAGGGTTAGAATAGATTTATGTTCATATAAATCAAGGGGGAATGGACATGGTTCCTGAACTCATTACCGGCATTGAGGGATGGAGAGAAAAGTGAGAAGCAAAAGGGAGTGATACTTTGTGACAAACCAGCGTGTTTACAAGATGGCGTTTTCCAAGGTTTACCCTTTGCTCGTCCAACTAAAAAGCCTTCCCATGTTCAGGGGAGGTTTTTTAACTTTTCTTAAGAAACCCGTAAAAATGAAGCGACAGTGCATCATGCCCCGCTGCTTTGGATGTAATGGGTAAAAATGTTGAAAGTATTGTTTCCGAAGCAGTTACAAAGGCACAGGAAATTGCGAAAAAATTTTAGTGGGAGTAATTAGATGATTAATTGCCAAACATCCGGAGCTATGCCGGTCCAGTTATTGATAAAAGCTTAGGAAAAATAGTATAATATTTCTAAATAGCTGGAAAGGAAGTGTCCGGGCATTGTTTGGAGTGAAGAATGAATAAAAAGGAAATTTATCAACTTTTGGAGAAGGGGTTTTTCCAGCAATTATTGATTTTCTTTGATCAAAATCCCGGTATGGTAAGGAAATATGTTACTATGGCTACCCTTGTACAAGATGAAAAAATACGCCGGCCGGCCATAGAATTTTTCGGTTTTCTCGCGGAAAAAAGAGGAGCAGTAAAACCGGAATTCTTTCGGGAAACTATGCGTCGCCATCTTTGGGGGATGAACGAAGAAAGCGGGAATATTGACTGGTCTGCCCCGGAAATCATCGGGGCTATAGTCTCTGCCCAGCCGAAATTGTTCAAGGAATTTGCTCCGGTAATGATTGAGTTAGCCCTTAGTGAGCCTGTGTTTCATGAGGGGTTGTTAAAAGCGGTAAAAATGATGGGTGCCAAGGATGAGAGTCTAATTGAATATCATCTGCCCAGGCTGCAGGAATTAATGATAATGAATAAAGGCAAGGGTGATTATTAATCCTGTGCGGATATCATTCTCGCTATGGATGATAACAATAAACAGGTGAAACAGTATAAAGCCCAATGTTTGGTAAACCTTGCCCATCAGGAAGCAGGCTTGTGGTCACCGTTCTATTGGCCTCTGCCAAAAAACTTTTTTGCAAAATCAATAATTATGGGTATTTAGTAATATTATGATACAATAAAAAATAAACAATAAATAAAAAGACAGGAGAGGAATTATGAAGATTAATTATGGGAAAATAAGTAGGCTGCTGTTAATGTGTCTTGTAATATTGTTATTGTTGATGGTGACAGCTCATGCAAATGAATCCGTAAGCTTGAAATTCAACAGTCATGAGCTTCAGGCCGATGTGTATGTGAAAGAAGGAGTCAGTTACATATCTGCACAATCTTTGATGAAAATACCGGGGATAGAGGTTGAGGAAGAAGGTTATATACCCCTACGTAAATTTTTTGAGACCGGTGCAGGAATCGTTCATTGGGATCATGGCAAAAAGCAGGTAATTGTCTCTTGGCGGGAAAAGAAAGATGGCTGGTTGGCTGATGAGCTGGTAATGGAATCTTCCCAAATTATGCAGGAACTTAACACATATAAGATGAAGGGTAATGCTACTATAAAAATGGCCGTTTACGGATCAGACCAAGATAGTCCGAATATACCGGAAGTGACAACCTGTATTGAAGGAGTTTTTCAGCAGCAGCCCCTGACCATGTACGTAAAGCAAAGTGTGGAACTTCCTCTGAACGTACCGGAAACAGAATTGAGCGAAGAAGAATTAGCCTTGTTTCAGCAAGGCGAAATGACTACTGAAATGGTTTGGAAGGACAACGCCATTTATCAAAAAACACCCCTGCTGGATCAATGGATCGTTCAGGATTTGGCGGATATGGGTATGATGGAAAATCTGACCAATATGGTTCAGGTTAATCCTCAGCAATCTTTGGAAATGATGCGTAAATTCGGCATTATCTATGTGTTTGGTGAGGATGTTGTCATTGACGGAAAGGACTATTACACTGTTAAAAACTATGTTGACAGCAAAACTTTTAAGAAAATTTTTGAAGAGTACATGGGTAATTTTAATCTAGCCGGTTTGATTAAGGACAGCCAAGCAGTTCCGGAACAAGATGAAGAAGGAATGGAAGCATCAATGAATGAAACCCAGCAAGTATTGGAACAGCTTCTTGCTACCATGGAATTAAACTATTATATTGACACCTTTATTAATAAGGAAACTCTTTTAACTGAGGGGATGCTCTTTGATATGGGAATGAAATATGTCGTCAATGAGAGCATAAACCCGGAGGGGCCGTTAAAGTTTGATATGAAGCTGAAGGGAGATCTCCAGCTATACGATTTTGGCACAGAGATTCACCTTCCTGATGTTAGTGATGCAATAACCCAGGAAGAGTATCTGGAGAAGCTGATGAATCAGATGGAAGAAATAACCGAGGAAAATCCGGCAGAATAAGATTTTCGTCAGAGAAGGGATTGCCTGATATGAGGACTTTTATTTATAGCGGAGAACCGTTTACTCAAATTCCATGGATATGAACGGCGATAAACCAACCTCATCGCAAAAAACGGTGAGGTTTTTTGTTAAACTATTGTGTAATATGGATTTCTGAAATGTAGATTAGAATTTCTTAGTTTAATAATCATGAAGTTTGTCCGGGATATTGATTTTAATGCCGGCGCCGGTCTACCCCCGGAGCATCATGGACAGAGTTGGCGCATATGATTAATGAAGGGCCTTAAGACGGTTAGATGGGATGGATAGAGGTGACCCAAGGTGATTACCGGGGAAAAATTAGGGGAGTTTTTGAAAACCGGTTTTGTTTGCCAGGGCATGAGCCTGAGTACAGTAGGGAAGGATTGATATGAAACAAATTGACAAAACAAAATTGGGGATTTTTATCATTATTCGGGCATCTGTAATGATTGCCGGGTCAATTGCTCTTTTCAACAGAAATTGGGAATACGTGGGGATGGCTGTTCTGACACTAATTGTGATGCTTTTGCCGTCTATAATTGAAAAAAGGTTTAAATTGGAAATCCCTGATGGGTTTGAAATCATATTAATCTTATTTATTTATGCGGCAATTTTTTTGGGAAGCCTGCACCAATTCTATTTTAGGTTTTGGTGGTGGGATAAAATGTTGCATAGCTTATCAGGGTTGATCTTTGGCAACATCGGTTTTTTAATCATCAGGTACCTTAATAGCAATAATAAAATGAATATTTATCTAAGCCCTATTTTTGTAGCATTGTTTACCTTTTGTTTTGCTGTGGCGATAGGTGCCATATGGGAAATCTTTGAATATACCATGGACAGATTTTTTGGATTCTTTATGCAAAGGGGCAGCTTGGATGATACCATGATTGATATAATTTTGGATACCTTAGGAGCTTTAGTCTTTGCTACATTAGGTTATTTCAGAAGATTTGATCAAAGCAGCAGCTATCTAGAAAACACTTCGGGAAAATCTATGGGACAATCAGAAAATGGATCGGGCCAATAGTTAAACTGGCTTTGAAAAAAATTAGGGAAAATTAGTACTTGTCCTTTTATATTTTAGAAGAACATGTTATATATTAAGAGGATATGACAATTTATATGAGATAAGGGAAAAATAAATGTCAAAGGATAGATTGTCGCCACCAAAAATTTCATCTGAAAAGAATTAAAAATCAAAGCAGTTTATATCAAAACAGTTTAAAAAGGAGAGTCATATGAATCTAATTTGCCGAAAAATCTATCTGGAGTTAAATCCACCGGGTTCTGGAGATGCCTTAGCGGACAGGGAAAGAATATTGCGCGCCTTGAGACCTCAATATGGAAATGTGATTATGTCAATAGATAAATTGAAATCGTCATATAAGCTGTTAAGAAATACTGATTGGAAGCTGACCGTTACTATTGTGAATAATGGTTATGCGTGGGAAATTGTGAGGATAGAGCAGGGGGATACCACTGATAAAAACTATGCTTATGCAGCTGACCTGGGAAGCACTACTGTTGTCATGCAATTAGTTGATTTAAATAGCGGGAAAGTAATCGGTGAGGAGAGTATTTTTAATCATCAGATTTCTTTTGGGGATGATATTCTTAGCCGAATCATTTATGCAAAGGACAATGATAAACATTTAAAGGAAATCCAGGAATGTACCCTGCAAAATTTCAATGAACTCATGGAAATACTTCATTCCAAAACAGGGATTCCAGAAGAGGAGTGTGGAGTGTTAATTATTGGCGGAAATACTACCATGACTCATTTTCTCTTTGGCATAGATCCATGGTGTCTATTCTATACTCCTTACACTCCTGCTTTTAACAGCATCGGTTTTATCAAGGGAAGAACGCTGGGATTGTCCTTTGACGGTTTGGTATATTGTTTTCCTTCTGTTGCCAACTACCTTGGCGGAGATATTATCAGTGGATTATTGTCCTCAGAATTGTATAAACATCATGAACTGGCATTATTTATGGATATTGGAACCAATGGTGAAATGATTCTGGGAAATGATGAATTCCTGCTTGCAGCGGCAGGAGCTGCCGGGCCGGCTTTAGAAGGAGGTATCAGCAAGCAGGGGATGAAAGCCAGTGCAGGTGCAGTGGATTCTGTTAAAATTGTTGATAACGAGATGATTATTACCACAATAAATAATGTAGATCCCATTGGTATATGTGGGTCCGGGATTATTGACTTATTGGCCGAAATGTTCCTGGAAGGGTGGATTGACTATTCGGGAACCTTTGTTCCGGGAAAATCCCAGCGAATTGTGATGAGAGAAGGAGAATTGGTCGTCATATATGCATGGGAGCATGAGTCCGGATCCCATGAAGAATTGGTTTTCCGCCAATCCGATATTTATAAATTTTTAGATACAAAGGCTGCTGCTAATACGATGGTTGCTTTTCTTCTTGACACATTAGGTCTTGAACTTAATGGGATTCAACGGGTTTACGCTGCCGGTGCCTTTGGCGCCCATCTTAATCTTGAATCTGCTATTACCATTGGTTTATATCCGGACCTTCCCCGAGACCGATTTGTACAAGTGGGAAATGGATCCCTTACAGGCGCCGGTCTCCTCTTAAGAAATGCAGAGCTTTTAACTACAGCAGAAAGCTTTATAGACAAAATTGTATATCTGCCTCTTGCTGAAGCAAAAGACTTTTTAATGAAAATGCATGCCGCCAAATTTTTGCCCCATACTAATTTTGATTTATATCCATCCGTAATGGAAAAGTTGAAACAACGAAGAAGATAGGCTAAGGAAATATCTTTGATCTACTTTACCTTGACAAAAGTGAGAGTATATGTCAAACTAGGTTAAAAAGATAGAGGCGCATTGTACAATCAGTATCCGGAGAGGAGAGGTCAGCGCAAGATCGTGGCTCCGGAGAAAGGTGTCAATGCCGAAGTCGGTCCTGGTTGCGCAGGGACTGGGCTGGGTGGGCAAAATAAGATTTGTCCAACTGTCGCAGTTGCGGAGAGCTATCTATATTACAAGATGATAATAGTTGCAACATGAATGATATTTATGTTGATACTTTATTATTGTAATCTAGAGCTGATACCGGATCAGCTCTTTTTAATTTTAAATAAAAACAAGGAGATGTAAAATATGATGAAAAAAAACACTATTTTTAAAGGGATTGCCACTGCCCTCATTACCCCGATGGATGAAGCAGGTATTAACTATAACCAATTAGGAAATCTGATTGATTGGCAGATTGGCGAAGGGATTGATGCATTGGTGATTTGCGGGACTACAGGTGAAGCGTCTACTCTGACAGATGAAGAACACCGCTCCGCCATTAGCTTTGCGGTGCAGCATACGGCAGGCAGGGTGCCGGTTATTGCCGGCACAGGCAGCAATGATACTGCTTATGCCTTAGATCTTACGGAATTTGCGTGTAAGGCAGGAGCCGATGGGATGCTGGTGGTTACCCCTTATTACAACAAAGCAACTCAAAAAGGCCTGATAAAAATGTTTACTGAAATTGCCGATCGCAGCACCAAACCTATCATTCTCTATAATGTTCCTTCCCGAACCGGCGTAAATATTGAACCGGAAACTTTTCAAGTATTGGCCGAACATGAAAACATTGTGGGAATCAAAGAAGCAAATGGCAATATTTCCAAAATAGTGGACACCATGGCCCGGGTTCAGGGTAAGCTTGATTTATATTCAGGCAATGACGACCAGATTGTACCCTTGATGGCTCTCGGGGGGATCGGGTGCATTTCTGTGGTATCTAATGTCTTGCCCGCTTTGACACGGGAAATTTGTACCCGTTTTTTCAATGGTGACATTGCAGGAAGCAGGGAGCTGCAGTTGAAACTTCATCCCTTGATAGAAGCCCTGTTTTGTGAGGTAAATCCTATTCCTGTGAAAGCAGCCATGGCTGCCATGGGATTTTGCCGGGATTATTTAAGAATGCCCCTCACATCGATGGAGGAAGAAAATCGAGCAAAGTTGCTCTCTTTGATGAGGACTTATGGATTAAAGGTGTGATTCATAACAAGATTAACGTTTCTCTACACGTCCTTTTACCTTATTTCCCGTAAAGCGGATTGCAAACACAATGGGAGGATTCAGATAAAACCAAGCTGGGATCAAATAATCTGGCCCAGCTTGGTTTTATTTTGGGATTTCAAATGAGGAAGATAACCGGTCATGTAAACGTCATTTTCATCAATAATTCCTTGCTTTTCGTGGGTTGAAGAATCATTTTCGATGTATTATGATACCATTAAGCCGAGATAATAACTTATAATGAATATTTGATACTATTCTCCAATTTTTTTGGAATGGGACGGGGTTCCTCATTGTTTTTGTGATAGTTTTAGCTGTTTTTCTTTTTTTGAAAGGATTAAGTCGAAAAAGTTGGTTTTGAATTTAGTTTAATAATAGTAAGTAATGTTAAAAAAGGAGGGATTTATCTTGTCGGATATATATGATCTGGTTATTCTTGGCGGCGGACCGGCAGGTTTGGCGGCCGGAATATACGGTGCCCGGTCCCGCTTAAAAACTGCTATTCTGCAGAAAGGAAAACCGGGGGGACAGGCTGCTACCACCTCAGATTTGGAAAACTACCCGGGATTTTCCCGGGGAACAACCGGCCCTGAATTAATGGGGCATATGGCTAAACATGCGGAAAGTTTTGGTGCGGAGATTATTCAGGAAGAAGTAGTGGATCTGGAGTTAAACGGTGATATTAAAACTTTAAAAGGAAGGAGTGGTAAGGAATACCGGGCAAAAACCGTAATTCTGGCTCCGGGTGCAGAGCCAAGAACCCTAGATATTAAAGGAGAAAAGGCTTTCCGGGGAAAAGGTGTTTCCTACTGTGCCACCTGCGATGCCGATTTTTTTGAAGAGTTGGATGTGGTGGTAGTTGGCAATGGTGACGCCGCCGTGGAGGAAGCCATGTATCTCACAAAATTCGCGGAAACTGTCACCATTATTGTGATTCACGATGAAGGTATTTTAGACTGCAACAAAGCCAGTGCCGAGCTTGCCTTTGCCAATCCGAAAATCAAATGGGTTTGGAATTCAGTGCTTCATGAGATTAAAGGTGACGGCCTGGTAGAAAGTGTGCTCATTAAAAACATTAAGACCGGTGAAATATCGGAAATGCAGACCAACGGAGTTTTTTTCTTTGTGGGGACGGTACCCAAAACTGAAATTCTTAAAGGGAAAGTAGAGCTTAATGAACAGGGATATATTATTACCAATGATGTTATGGAAACTTCCGTACCCGGTGTATACGCCGCCGGTGACGCCCGAGTAAAGTATCTCCGACAGGTGATTACGGCAGCCAGTGACGGGGCGATTGCCGCGGTGGCTGCAGAAAAGTATTTGGCGGAAGAAGAAGGGTTTAAGGAAAGGGTATTAAATGTGAAAGAGCCGCTCATGGTGGCATTCTGGGCACCTCAAAATGAAGATAGTATTGGGGCAGTTTCCACTTTAGAGAAAATTGCCAGTAACAAAGAAGGTAAAGTGAAACTGGTAAAGATTGATACCTACAGAAACCAAAGAGTTGCCCAAAGATATGATGTAAAGATTATACCCAGTGTGCTGTTTTTCCAAAATGGTCAGTTATTGGATAGAATATCCGGTGTTTTTAATGAAATCGATATTATAGAAAAGATAGCAAACGTATTTTCTGAAACATAAAAATTAAAATCTGGATTATAAAATAAAAGGTTTAAAAGGAGGTGAGCAGATGATTGAAGTAAATAAGGATAACTTTGAACAGGAAGTGCTGAAGGCAGATGGTCTAGTGGTAGTAGATTTTTGGAGCGAGAAATGTGAACCCTGTAAAGCTTTAATGCCCAGCGTCCATGAGCTGGCGGAGAAAAATGCGGGAAGAGCAAAATTTTGCAGTCTGAACATTGCCGGTAATAAAAGGCTGGCCATCAGTCAGAAGGTTTTAGGTTTGCCTACCATTGCTTTTTATAAGAACGGAGAAAAGGTGGCCGAATTAACTAAGGATTTTACTATTGAAGATGTTGAGGCAAAATTAAATGATTTAGCCTAGCTTATTCTGATTAAAGATCCTCTAATGTGTTTTTTACAAAAAAGCAGAATAAAAAAAGACAAGATAAAAGTACAAAACAAAAAAATACCGAATAGAGAAAGGGGCACAGATGATGCTGAAAGGCAAGAAAGTAGCCATTCTCGGTGACAGGGACGGGATACCGGGACCGGCTATTGAACAATGTGTTAAGTCAGCCGGGGCAGAAGTAGTATTCTCTACCACAGAATGCTTTGTCTGAACCGCGGCAGGAGCAATGGATCTGGAAAATCAGGCAAGGATCAAAGATCTAGCCGAAAAATATGGTAAAGAGAACTTAATTGTAGTCTTAGGCGGAGCGGAGGCAGAAGCATCCGGCCTGGCTGCGGAAACCGTATCTACCGGCGATCCTACCTATGCAGGTCCCCTATCCGGAGTCTCGTTGGGACTCAAAGCTTATCATATCTTTGAATTGAAGGATGAAATAGACCCCGCAGTTTACGATGAACAGATCAGTATGATGGAAATGGTTCTGGAGGTAGACGAAATTGTAAACGAAGTGAAGAATTATCGAGGGTAAACCTTTGGAGGTGATTTCATGAATTTTCCGGTTGTCAAGGGTGCTGCCTATGCCTTAATTCAGGCAAAAGAAATGGTGCTCCACCATGGCACAACGCAAACATCGGAAGGTCGAAAGAACCCCGCATCAGAGCATTTAATGAAATTACCTGAACACTTAAGAAGTTTTCAGGATGCGGTTAGTTATCCGCCTAATCAGGTTTACATTGGGAATATGACCCCTGAGGATTTAAGAAGTATTCCCCGTCCTTGGTATCAGGCGCCGGTTTCCGGCGCCTCACGTAATGGAAAATTTGGGGAAATCATGCCCGAGGATGAATTTCTTGGTCTCATGAAGATCGTAGATGCTTTTGATCTGGTGGTTTTGGAAGAGCAGTTTCAGAATAGTGTAAGGGAAAAACTTGTCGGACATCCTGTTCTCGGGGACATTATGGGTTTGGAGAAATTATCCAAAGATCCCGGAAATGCTGAAGAAATCAGAAAATTGGTCGACGGTCACACCGCCCAGCCTATGTATTTTGAAGGGAAACTGGTGGGTTGTGTCAAACGGGCTCATGAATTTGATGAAGCATTATCCGATCGTGTGATGTTTGAAAATCTGGTGGGGAAAGCTTCCGCTACCTTTGCCCTCAAGCTTCTTTTAGCTAAGACAAAACTTCAGCCGGATGAGGTGGAATACATAATTGAATGTTCTGAAGAAGCCTGCGGTGATATGAACCAAAGGGGAGGCGGTAATTTCGCTAAAGCCATCGGGGAAATGTGTGGATGTATTAACGCTACCGGCTCCGATACCCGTAGTTTTTGTGCCGGTCCGGTTCATGCCTTGGTTGAAGCGGCGGCTTTAGCTCAAACCGGTATTTATAAGAATGTGGTGGTTTTAGCGGGAGGCTCATCAGCAAAATTGGGCATGAATTCTAAGGATCATGTAAAAAAAGGTATGCCCATATTGGAAGATATGCTGGGGGCATTTGCCATTCATATCGGAGAAAATGACGGGATAAATCCGGTGATTCGCACCGATGGTATTGGACGTCATCGGATTGGTTCCGGCTCATCACCCCAGGCCGTAATGACATCAATTGTAGCTGATCCATTGGATAAACTGGGCTATAAGATTCCGGAAGTGGACCGCTATTCCCCGGAAATGCAAAACCCTGAGATTACCGAACCTGCGGGAGCAGGGGATGTTCCTTTGGCAAACTTTAAAATGATCGGTGCCTTATCCGTAAAAAGAGGTGAACTGGAAAAATCAGAACTGCTGAAGGCCGTTAACAGTTTTGGCATGCCGGGATTTGCACCTACCCAGGGCCATATTCCCTCGGGAGTTCCTTTTATAGGACATGCCCGGGATATGATTCTGAGCGGGGAGATTAACAGGGCTATGATTGTCGGAAAGGGCAGCCTTTTTCTGGGCAGGCTGACAAACTTATTCGATGGGGTTTCCTTTGTTATGGAAAAGAACAGTGGTGTATTCCAGGAAACAGGGTTCAATAAAGATGAAGTAAGATTAATGATTGCGGAAGCAATGCGGGATTTTGCCCAGACTTTCCGGGGCAAATAAGAATTTTGAGTCCCTAAAGGGGGTGAAACCATGGGCATGAACCAGATCAGAGAAACAATTGCTGAAGTTTTTGAAGACGTGGCCAATGCCTTGGAAACCGGTTCTTTCGGCCGAAGAATCAGAGTTGGCTTGACTATTTTAGGCAGTGAGCATGGTCCGGAAGAATTGATTCGGGGAGCAGAACTTGCTGAAAACCAAAGCCCTGAGCTTCAAGCAGTGGTAATCGGTAGTTGTATCAATACCCATCTGGAATCGGTTGGGGCGAAAAATGAAAAAGAAGCCCATGCCAAGATGGATGAAATGCTTTTAAACGGGACTTTGGATGCTGCCGTTACCATGCATTACAATTTTCCCATCGGGGTTTCCACCGTAGGTCGGGTAGTTACCCCGGCCCGGGGGAAAGAAATGTTCCTCGCCACTACTACCGGTACTTCTGCTACAGACCGGATCTCCGCCATGCTGAGAAACACCATTTATGGGATTGCCGTAGCCAAAGCCTGCGGAAAAACAAACCCTACTGTAGGTATTTTAAATATTGACGGAGGCAGGCAGGTGGAAAGACTACTAAGGAAGCTACATGAAGGGGGATATCCTATAAATTTTACCCAGTCCGCCAGGGCCGATGGGGGAGTGGTCATGCGGGGCAACGACCTATTAATGGGTGTCCCGGATATTATGGTAAGTGACAGTTTAACCGGCAATGTTCTGATGAAAGTTTTCTCCGCTTACCATACCGGCGGCAGTTACGAGGCTTTAGGATATGGATATGGACCGGGGGTGGGGGAGAATTATGACCGCATCATTTGCATTATTTCCCGAGCTTCCGGCGCTCCGGTAATTGCCGGTGCCATGGGATTTGCGGCAGAATGTGTAAAGGGTAAATTGTTGGAAAAAGCCAAAAAAGAGTTTGCAGCGGCAAAAAAAGCCGGTTGGGATAATATTATAAAATCCTTAAACTTAGGAGTGGCTCAAAAGAAAGATGATGGGGAAAGAGAAGTACAACCCCCGCCAAAAAAACCTGTTACCGAATCCATTCCGGGAGTGGAAGTAACGGAATTAGAAGATGCGGTAGCTGTCTTATGGAAGGCCGGTATTTATGCGGAAAGCGGCATGGGTTGCACCGGTCCTATTGTGATGATTGCTCCTGAGGATAAAGAAAAAGCTTTAGAATTACTGAAGAAAAATGAATTTGTTTAAAACGTTAAAATAATTTTTGAAATGGAAAATGAGTCAGGGAGGCCCCCTGACTTATTTTATTTCATCATCTCGTTGAAATAATCAGAAATGAGGAGTAATAT
>DUPU01000129.1 GCA_012838175.1 Clostridia bacterium | reverse complement strand
GAAACGGAAATAAAAAGGGGAGAAATACCGAAAATCAAAATACCGATTAAGGTACCAAGGGGAGTAAAAAGTCCTGCTAAACTGGTAATACCGATAATATGCATTTTTTTTGCCCCTGAGAATTTTAAAGGTGCGGCAATCCCCATTCCTTCCGGGATATTATGAAGGAAAATAGCCCCGGCAATCATCATCCCTAATCCCACTTCCGCTTGATAACCGGCACCTAAAGCAAGTCCTTCCGGGAGGTTATGCAAAGCAATTCCGGAGGCGATAAAATAGCCCATCTTTAGGAAGTTGACATCCTTCCCCTCTTTCTGCAAAAAATGCAAATGGGGAACAAAATTATCTAATACCAGCATTAATAATACACCCAAAAGAAACCCGAACCCGGCAATGTAAGTATTGCCAAATTCTACGGCTGAGGGCAGTAGATTAATTGTAGATATGGCGATCATTATTCCGGCCGCAAAACCTAGCAAAGCTGAAATGGTTTTGGCGGTTAACGGCCCTATTGATATTACTATTAAGCCTCCAATACCGGTAGCCAGCCCGGTAATAGTACTTACTAAAAGCATTTCTCCTGATGTCATTTTTTTACCTCTTATTTACCTTTTTATGAGATAATTTTAGCATTAAATATTATTAAGTAAAAGAAGAATGAAAAAGAGGATAGACCGAAGTCTACCCTGCTTTTTACGGAGATTTTATTCTTTCTCTGCTTTAGCTTGGGCAATTATTTTCTCGGCTAAGCTCGCCGGTACTTCTTCATAGCGGGCAAATTCCATGGTAAATGAACCTCGGCCTTGAGTAATAGATTTTAAGTCAATGGCATATCGGTACATTTCCGATAAAGGTACGTTAGCTTTAATTAATTGCATGTTGCCATCCTTTTCCATACCTAAAATTCGGCCTCTTTTGCTGTTTAAGTCCCCCATAATATCACCCATGAATTGATCCGGAACTTTGATTTCCACGTCCATAATAGGCTCTAAAAGGACGGGTTTTGCTTGCTCACAAGCTTTTCTAAAGGCCAAGGAAGCGGCAATTTTAAAAGCCATTTCAGAAGAGTCAACGGGATGGAAAGAACCGTCCTGCAGGTTTACCTTAATATTAGTCACCGGGTAACCGGCTAAAATCCCTTCGGTCATTGATTCCCTAATACCCTTTTCTACAGCAGGGATATACTGGCGTGGGACAGAGCCGCCAAAGATTGTTTCCGTAAACTCAAATTCCCCATCCGCGAAAGGAGCAATGTCGATAAACACATGACCGTACTGTCCATGTCCCCCTGATTGCTTTTTATGTTTCCCTTCGACTCTGGTGGCGGTACCTTTAATGGTTTCCCGATATGGAACTTTGGCTTCGGCAGTTTTAACTTCAACACCAAATTTTCTTTGTAAACGTTCAATGGTAATATCAATATGGGCTTCACCCATGCCTGTTAAAAGTGTTTGCCGAAGTTCTACGTTTTTCTCCAGTCTAAGGGTGGGATCTTCCTCCAGCAGCCGGTTAATGGCATTGCCTAATTTATCCTCATCACCTTTAGATTTGGGCT
>DUPU01000128.1 GCA_012838175.1 Clostridia bacterium | reverse complement strand
TATTTGAGCAAATTGCATAATTACACTTTTGAATAACCTGTAACAATATATAGTAGTGCCACTGATGATAGGATCAATATATTGTATCATTAAAAAATATTTTTGAATTATGCAATTTCCTCATTTATAAGTAACTTTATGAAGAAAACATATTAATATGACTAAAAATGAAAGGCAAAAATTGAAAAACCCCTCACAAAGAGGGGAATTTCTTATTAATCAAGACGGTTAGATTTCTTCCCGGGTGATTTTTGCACCTAAACCTTGCAGTTTACCCACCAAGTTCTCATAACCCCGGTCCACATGATGAATACAGCCTACAGATGTTTTCCCTTCCGCAGATAATCCTGCAATAACCAGTGCTGCCCCGGCCCTTAAATCCGTTGCTTTTACCTCCGCACCCGTTAATTTGCTTACGCCCTTCACCACAGCGCTATGTCCTTCAATTCTTATATTGGCGGACATTCGGTTTAATTCGTCCACATGCATAAAACGATTTTCAAATACCGTTTCAGTAATGACGCTGGTTCCCCGGGACCGGGCCATCAGGGCCATAAACTGAGCTTGCATATCTGTAGGAAATCCGGGATAAGGCAAGGTTTTGATATCTACGGGTACTATTTCTTCCGGACCGATTACCCGCAGTCCTTCCTCCTCTTCAATTACTTCCACCCCGGCTTCTTTTAATTTTGCCACAACTGATTTCAGATGGTCGACAATAACATTGTTAATTAACACATTTCCCCCGGTGGCAGCCGTTGCCACCATAAAACTCCCTGCTTCCACCCGGTCGGGAATCACCGTATGCTGGGTCCCGCACAAATGCTTCACTCCGTCTATGCGAATCACCTTGGTACCCGCCCCTTTAACCTTGGCCCCCATGGCATTTAAGAAATTGGCCAAATCCACGATTTCCGGCTCCTCCGCTGCGTTTTCAATAATGGTGGTGCCTTCCGCCAGGGTGGCGGTCATCATAATGTTTTCTGTGGCTCCCACGCTGGGAAAATCCAAATAAATCCTGTTTCCTACCAGCTTTTTGGCCTGTGCTTCGATATACCCGTGACCGATTGTAATCTCCGCCCCTAAGGCCTCAAAGCCTTTTAAATGCAAATCAATGGGACGGCTGCCAATAGCACAGCCTCCCGGCAAGGACATTCTGGCCTTGCCCAGTCTGGCCAATAAGGGTCCCATAATAAGAAAAGAAGCCCGCATACGGCGCACACACTCGTATGGCGCTTCAAACTCTAATATGTCCGATGCATCAACCACTAACTTATGGTCACTTAACCCAATTTCCACGCCTAAACCGCTTAATACTTCACAAATGTTATAAACATCCGCCAAATTAGGGATGTCATTAAGCTGACATTTTCCATCCGCAAGGAGAGAACCCGCTATTACAGGCAATACTGCATTTTTAGCACCGCTGATATTAACTGTTCCCCTTAATGGTATGCCTCCCTCGATTACTATCCTTTCCAAAGTCCTGTTCCTCCCTGAGTGCAATTGCTACATTATTCTACACAGTTTTTTTTAATCCTGCCGGAAACCCGCTTAATAATCCGAATATACTAATGGGGATCCAATATATATATATGTTTTATTTTCCAATTCGTCATAAGCCATGGCCACCTGAATATTTACCTCATCCCGCCCCACCAGTAACTTTTCTTCAATATTAGGGACATAACCGGTTTTGCTGAAATAATTCTCTTCATCTATCTCCCCGCTGATTCTGCCTCCTACCGAGGCAAAAATCCCGCTGATGGTATTCTGATATGATTTTTTCTCTAATTTACCCTTTTGGTAGCCGATAATTAGCTGATTAATCTCCGGTTCTTGTTCAAAAATTTCAAAAGCGGCTCTCATTTGTTCTTTAGACAAGTCTAAAAACTCCGGCCCTCGATAATCAACCATATTTATAATTAAATACGTTTCATCTTGGCTTTTTTTGTCCAATAATGACTGGAGAATTATTTCCACTGTAATTTTATCGGTTATTTCTCCCTTAATTTTCAAACTGTTAAATCCTTCATCAGAAGCTTCTTCCCTGATGCTATTCTTTTGAAGGCCCATGGCTTTCTCCACCTGTGACCCGTAACCCAAAAGTTCCTCCCGGGATGAAAAATGATCGTTGATTTTGGCCCATCCCTGAAGCTTACTTTCCACAAAAATGGCTTTTGAGCTTTGAAAAGCCACCTGCATAGGTTGGCTGACCGTTTTTACAGCAGAGTCCACACTGTTATTATAATAATTGATAAGAACGCCAATTGCAATCAAAGTTGCCAAAAGGACAGTAACAAATAATTCCTTCCTTTTTTTTATCATTTATAACTCCCCCCAATGGTTTTCCTCAATATATTTACCATTGCATGGGAATAATATACGTTTAAATAACAGGGGGGCGGAGTTATTGCCAACTTTTGAAAGTTTGACAACAACTCCGCCCCCCTGGCATAGGTGGGTTAACGAGCGGCTTTGATTCGGCTTAAAGCCCGCTTTAAAGCCAACTCCGCCCGCTTCACATCTAAATCTGCTTTTCGCTCGGAAAGGCGCCTCATCGCCCTTTCCTTTGCTGCCTCGGCCCGGGCCAAGTCAATTAATTCTCCCGGTTCCGCAGTATCTGCTAAAACGGATACTTTATTATCAATAACTTCCATAAAACCGCCGCTAACGGCCATTTTTTTAAACTTCCCGGCCTGCTTATACTGAATCACACCGATATCCAAAGCAGTTACCAGGGGAGCATGATTGGGCCAAATTCCAAGATAGCCTGTTACGGCAGGAACCACCAGTGATTCTATATCCGCTGAAAAGACTCTCCTTTCCGGAGTCACAACCTCAAACTTAATGGACTTCTCCGCCATGTTTAACCACGCCCTTCAAACCGTTTTGCATTTTCCACCACTTCTTCAATGGTCCCCATCATGAGGAAGGCCTGTTCCGGTAAGGCGTCATGTTTCCCTTCAATGATTTCCTTAAAACCTTTAATAGTTTCCTTCAATGGTACATATTTCCCAGGTACGGAGGTAAATGCTTCCGCCACGTGGAAAGGCTGGGACAAGAACCTTTGAATCTTTCTCGCCCTGCTTACAATAATCTTATCTTCTTCCGACAATTCATCCATCCCCATAATGGCGATGATGTCCTGGAGTTCCTTATACCGTTGCAGTACACTCTGTACTCCCCGGGCTACCTGATAATGCTCCTCACCCAAAATCCGGGGGTCCAGAATCCGGGATGTGGAATCCAAGGGGTCAACTGCCGGATAAATACCCAACTCTGCAATCTGACGGGACAGAACGGTGGTTGCATCCAAATGGGCGAAAGCCGTTGCCGGCGCCGGGTCTGTCAAGTCGTCAGCAGGAACATAAATAGCCTGAACCGAGGTAATGGATCCTTTTTTGGTAGAAGTAATTCTCTCTTGCAGGGCACCCATTTCCGTTGCCAAAGTAGGCTGATAACCTACCGCAGAAGGCATCCGGCCTAAAAGGGCGGAAACTTCCGACCCGGCCTGGGTGAACCGGAAAATGTTATCAATAAAAAGCAATACGTCCTGACCTTCCCCGTCCCGGAAAGATTCAGCAATGGTCAGGCCGGTCAATCCTACCCGCAAACGGGCACCGGGGGGTTCATTCATCTGTCCGAAAACCAGGGCCGTTTTTTCAATAACCCCGGACTCTTTCATTTCATTCCACAGGTCATTACCTTCTCTGGTACGTTCCCCTACCCCGGCAAAAACGGAAAAACCGCCGTGCTCGTAAGCAATATTACGGATTAATTCCATAATCAATACTGTTTTTCCCACGCCGGCACCGCCAAAAAGCCCTACTTTTCCCCCCTTGGCATAAGGGGCCAGCAAATCCACCACCTTAATACCTGTTTCCAGGATTTCCGTAGACGGTTCCAATTCTTCAAAATCAGGGGCGGGTCGGTGGATGGGCAGGGTTTCCTTTACTTCTATGGGGCCCAATTCATCAATAGGTTCCCCAATAACATTAAACATCCGGCCCAAGGTGGGGCGTCCCACCGGCACATTAATGGGGCTGCCCGTATCTTCTGCAGACATACCCCTCTGCAAACCGTCCGTAGAAGACAAAGCTACACAGCGCACCGTATTATTGCCCAAATGCTGCATTGTTTCCAAGGTAATATTGATCCGGTCTGCTTCTTTAATCTTTATCGCATTATAAATATCAGGAAGTTGGCCGGCCGGAAATTCAATATCAACAACCGGGCCAATAATTTGTTTAACTTTACCTATTGCCACTGTCTTAAACCTCCCTTACATATACTGGACCAAGGGTTATTACTGCAAGGCGGCTGCTCCGCCCACAATTTCTGAAATTTCTGTAGTAATAGCAGCCTGACGGGCACGATTCAGATTTAACGTTAGTTTTGCAATAATCTCCCCGGCATTATCTGTCGCCGAACTCATGGCAGTCATTCTGGCCCCGTGCTCACTGGCTTTTGATTCCAATAAAGCCCGGTAAACAATGGTTTCTACATAAGAAGGGAGTAAATGATCCATGACACCTGATTTTGACGGTTCATAGATATACTCGACATCTTTTGCATTTTCTTCCGCTGCCGGTTCCACAGGAAACAGCTTCATTGTCACCGGCTTTTGTGACATGGCGGATCTAAATTCCGAATATATCAGGTAAATCTCATCAAAGACACCCTTAGTGTACAAAGCCATGAGACGCTTTGCCAATTCCTTTCCTTGAATAAAGGTGGGGTTGTCCCCGATACTGATATATTCTTCCACAATTTCTCTGCCCCGGCGGCGAAAATAGTCCCGCCCTTTTTTTCCGATAGATACAAAAGCTACTTCTTTCTCCGTATCTGCGATAAAATGCTCCGCCATCCTGATAATATTGGCATTAAATCCCCCGCACAGGCCCCTGTCCCCGGTGATTACCACCAGGCCTATCTTTTTTACCTCCCTTACTTCCAAGAAGGGATGAAAATAGCCTTCTGTGCTTCCCACCAAACGCCCCAACACTTCATTAATCTTATAAGCATAAGGGCGGGCGGCAATAACACTGGTTTGAGCTTTTCTTAACTTGGCTGCGGATACCATTTTCATGGCCTTTGTGATCTGCTGAGTGCTCTTAATGCTGCGAATCCGCCTTCTAATGTCCCGTGCACTAGCCATACTGTTTCACCACCTTTTTACGGTTTGTTGGTGGTAAAATCACCACACATATTTTTGTATTTTGGATATAGGAATTTTAAGAATTATACGAAAGTTTTCTTAAATTCACTGATAGCAACCTTTAATTTTTCTATGGTTTCGTCGGACAGTTTCTTCTCCGTCCGAATCGTCTCCAGGATTTCTCCCTGGGCGGATTTCAAGTAATTTAACAATCCTTTTTCAAAGTCCAAAATCCTATGCACATCCAGGTCGTCACAAAAACCGTTCCCCACGGCAAAAATTGACACTACCTGATCCTCCACCGGCATGGGGGAATACTGATCCTGTTTCAGGATTTCCACCATCCTTTGCCCACGGGCCAAGGTATCCAAAGTCACCTTATCCATGTCGGAACCGAACTGGGCAAAAGCTGCCAGTTCCCGGTATTGGGCCAAGTCCATACGCAAGCGGCCTGCTACCTGCTTCATGGCTTTTATCTGGGCCGCGCCCCCTACCCGGGAAACAGACAATCCTACGTTAATCGCAGGACGAATCCCGGAAAAGAAAAGGTCGGATTCCAAATAAATCTGGCCGTCTGTAATAGAAATCACGTTAGTCGGAATATAAGCCGATACGTCCCCGGCCTGAGTTTCGATAATAGGTAAAGCCGTCAGGGAACCGCCGCCCATTTCATCGCTAAGTTTCGCCGCCCTTTCCAGCAAACGGGAATGGAGATAGAATACATCCCCGGGGTAAGCTTCCCGTCCCGGCGGTCTCCTTAAAAGCAGGGACAGTTCACGGTAAGCTGCCGCTTGTTTGGAAAGATCGTCATAAACAATCAGTACATGACCCCCGTTATACATAAAATGCTCACCCATGGCTGCTCCCGCGTAAGGTGCAATGTAAAGGAGAGGGGCTGGTTCACTGGCTGTGGCTGATACCACAATAGAATAATCCATGGCACCATACTGCTCCAGCTTTTGCACCACGCCGGCTACAGTGGACGCCTTCTGTCCGATAGCTACATAAATACAAATAACGCCCTTGCCTTTTTGATTAATGATGGTATCAATGGCCAAGGCTGTTTTTCCTGTCTGCCTGTCGCCAATAATCAATTCCCGCTGGCCTCGGCCAATGGGAACCATAGAATCAATGGCCTTTAGCCCGGTCTGCAACGGCTCAAAAACGGAACGTCTTTTTACTACACCGGGAGCGGATGATTCCACCGCCCGATAAGTATCTGTTTTGATAGGGCCTTTGCCGTCCAAAGGCTCACCCAAAGGATTCACGACCCGGCCGATTAAAGCTTCACCCACCGGAACCTCCATAATACGGCCGGTGCGTTTAACCTCATCCCCTTCTTGAATGTCAGTATATGGGCCGAGAATAACACATCCGATATTATCTTCTTCCAAATTCAATACCATGCCGGAAACACCATTGGGGAACTTTACCAATTCCCCCGCCATCGCATTCTGCATTCCGTAAATCCGGCAAATACCATCCCCCACGGTGATAACCGTTCCTACTTCAGAAACATCAACATCAGTTTTATACTTTTCTATTTGCTGCTTTAGAATGGAACTGATTTCCTCAGGTCTGATACCCATTTATTGCCTCACCCCTATCTTCCCAACAGTATCATGTTGGAGGTGTTCTTTTAATAAGCCTAATTGTTTGGCAATGCTCCCGTCATAGACGATATCGCCAATACGCACTGTTAGACCGCCTATTAAAGCCGGTTCCACAATAATTTCCGTCTTAATGTTCCGGCCGGTAATTTGAGATAATCTCTCCTCCAGCTTGGCAACCTGATCCTTTGTTAGGGGAATCGCCGACTTGACCTGAGCCGGAACAATCTTCTTTTCTTCCGCTGCCAGCCGGTCATAGGTATCAACGATGCCGGCCAGGTAATTCTCCCGTGCTTTATCCAGTACCAGGTAAATAAAATTTACCACCAGCGGGTCTATTTCCGGGGAAACAAATTTACCGATAATTTCTTTTTTGGCTTCCACCGGCACCAGGCGTCCGTAAATAATTTTCCTCATATCCTCGTTGTCATCAATGAAACGGGTTATGGACTTTAAATCCTCGCTAAACTTTTCTACCGCGTTTTTCTCCCGGGCAATATCAAAAATTGCTTGAGCATACCTTCGGGCAATTGTTTTATCTATCATTGAATACCGCCCACCCCTTGGATGTATTGGTCAACCAGCTTTTTGTGATCATCCGCGGTAATTGTTTTGCCGATAATTTTCCCGGCCGCCAATACAGCCAGATTTGCCACTTCATTACGAATTTCAGCCAGGGCTTGTTCTTTCTCCCGCTGAATTTCTTCCTGGGCCTTTTGCATGAGTTTTGCCGCTGAGTCCTTTGCCTCGGAAATAATTTGATTCTTTGTTTCTTCCCCAACCTTCACCGCATTGTTCACTATTTCCTGGGCTTCCTTGCGGGCATCATTCAAAGCCTCTTGGAGCTGGGCTCGTGAAGCCTCCGCCTCAACTCGCATCTCTTCCGCTTGAGTAATATTTCTTTTGATTTCGTTTTCTCGGGACTCCATTGTTCTCATAATAGGACCATACAGGAATTTATATAAAATGGCTAGCAAAACAATAAAGTTTATAATAGCCCATATTAAATCATGGAAATCAATATGCAATTGGCTTACCTCCCCTCTCTTAAGCCTTGCCTGGGGAGAAACCTCCCCAGGAGGCTTAATTCCCTTAACCTATTTTACCAACTAACATAAAGGCGATTAACAAACCATAAATCGTTAACGCTTCCATAAATGCCAGAGCCAAAATCATGGATACACGAATGTCACCGGAAGCTTCCGGCTGACGAGCCATCCCTTCAAGGGCAGCCTTTGCGGCAATACCTTGCGCAAGACCAGGTCCGAGAGAAGAAATACCAATAGCCAAACCAGCTGCAATTGCAATATAACCTTCCATTCTGTTTCCCCCCTTTCCAAAAAGTCATCCTTAATCTATAATTTATAAAGAATTCTTTAATGATGGTCGGCCGTAGCACCACCGATATAAACCGCTGTGAGCAGGGTAAAAACAAAGGCCTGAATTAAACCCATTAATATGCCCAAAAGCTGCATAATAATAGGGACTCCAAAGGGAGCCATAGAGAAAAGCTGCGCCGTTACCATTTCCTCTCCGAAAATATTTCCGTAAAGCCTCAGAGAAAGGGACAAAGGACGGACAAACTCCTCAATAATCATAAGAGGAAACAAAAAGGCTACCGGCTGAAAAAAATGTTTAAAATAACCCAGTCCCTTTTCCTTTATTCCAAAAAAATGGGTACAGAAAAACACAACCAATGCAAATCCGGCAGTTACGCTAAGAGTAGAGGTAGGCGCTGCCAGTCCCGGCAAATGCCCTGCCATGGGTAAAAGGCCGCTGTAATTGGAGAGCAAAATGAATATAAAGAAGGTGGCTAGAATAGGCAAATATTGCTTGGCATTTTTTTCGCCCATTACCCCGGCAAAAAAGCCGATTAAAGTCTGAATAAGAAACTCCATTACATTTTGGGCGCCGGTGGGTACTTTTTTCAAATTTCTCGTCGCAAAAAAACTGATGATTAATATTACCGCCATTACGGCCCACATAGTTGTAACAAAGCTACTTACCTTTAAACCGAATATGTCAAATAATACCGTTGTCCCGTGTTCTTCCACTGTTATTTCACCTCCTTCTTAAAAAAGGAATACTTAACGGCTAAAATCTTTCCCATTAGCGTCAGGCCAACTGCCGTGCCCACAAGAATGAATGTATCCCTATGCCAAAAGTAAGTGGCCAAAGTTAAAAAATTCACGGCATATCGAATTAAATAGCGGCCCATTAATTTATTACGGGCTTTAGCGGGCGGGAGACGGTCAGACTTTTTAAATGCCGACCACACCAGCCAATGGTTAAATATGCCCACTGTCGAGCCGAAAAACAGACCAATGAATAATGATATTACAATTTCCAGCCACATATATTATCTTTCCTTTGTATTTTTATTCCTAGTATCCTTATTTACCCTTGACAATTGTTCCAAAAGAAACTTGAAAGATAAAAAAATGGCAAGCAGAACCCCTACTAACATAAACCAAGGGGATGTACCGAATTTTATATCCAGCCAGCCTCCGGCCAAAATACCTAAAATATATATCCGGAGGGCTGTGGTAATACCGAATGTAGTCGTTAACTGCACATATCTTAAAAAATTTCCCTTGTTTTCTTGGACCAATGCACTTGCCACCTGTTATCCATATTTAGTTTTGCCAAACTCTATCTTATCCTTAAAATTATCTGAGAAATATTATCTGAGACAAAAATTCAATTAAAAGTATACCTCTAAGTACTCCTCTAATAAAACTAACTTTTAGTTATATCCACCATAATCATATGCTTTTGTTACAACAGGCACAAGTTAAAAATAGTGCGATTTGTTAGATTTTTTGTTTTATTTACTAAATTTGTATAATTGTATCCTAATTGCTCCCTTTATGTTTGTTTAATTATTCATACCGGTAATTTTCCTCATTCCCATGGTCTATATCGAATAATCTCATGATAAACCGGACAATGCGCCCGGCTGCTTTTCCGTCCCCATAAGGGTTAACGGCATGGGCCATGTTCCGGTAATATTGGCTGTCATCAATCAATCTCAATGTTTCATGCAAAATTTTTTCCCTATCGGTCCCCACCAGCTTCACCGTACCTGCTTCCATGGCCTCCGGCCTTTCCGTGGTATCCCTGAGCACCAAAACAGGCTTGCCTAAAGAGGGCGCCTCCTCCTGCATCCCACCGGAATCCGTCAGCACCAAATAACTTTTTGCCATTAGGTGAGCGAAAGGATGGTAGTCTAAAGGTTCAATCAGATGAATCCCCGGGATTTCACCCAGGATATCATGAGCCAACTTCCGCACCAACGGGTTCTTGTGCACCGGAAAAATCACTTCCATATCCGGGCGTCGAACTTTTATTTCTTTCACGGCCTGGAAAATTCCTTTCATGGGCTCGCCCCAGTTTTCTCGGCGATGACAGGTGACCAATAGGATTCTTTTTGACCAGTTTACCCGATCCGCCAGGTAGCCGGAAAACTGATAGGGTTTCCCCACTGTATGAAAAAGTGCATCAATCACCGTATTTCCGGTGACCACAATGGAGTTCGCCGGTACATTCTCTCGGAGTAAATTTTCTTTCGCCGTCTTAGTAGGAGCAAAATGATAATCAGCCAGGCTGCCCGCCATTTTTCGGTTCATTTCCTCCGGGAAGGGGGCGTATTTGTTGCCGGTTCTTAATCCTGCTTCCACATGCCCTACCTTAACCTGTTGGTAAAAGGCAGCCAAAGCGGCCACAAAGGTGGTGGTGGTATCACCGTGCACCAGTACCAGGTCCGGTTTCTCCTGCTCCAAAATCTCCTTTAACCCCAGCAAAGCCCCGGAAGTAATATCATAAAGGGTTTGGCCGTGGCGCATTAAATTTAAATCATAATCAGGTTTAATCCCAAAAAGGTCCAAAACCTGGTCCAGCATTTCCCGGTGCTGAGCAGTTACCGCCACCTTAGCCTGAAAGAATTCCGGATATTTATTTAATTCCCGCACCACCGGAGCCATTTTAATCCCTTCCGGACGGGTGCCGAAAACCGATAACACTTTAATCATTTTTGATATATCCTTTTTTAATTAATTTATTGATATGTTCCTCAACCATCTTGCCTATATCAAGGTTAAATTTTTCTTCAATCACAAACATCATGGATACTGCCGTCTGAGCAACATCCAATAATTCCTCGGTGATCATTTTAACCACTTCGCCTTCTTCGATGGTTATCCGTTCCCCGTTTAAGCCCCGGAACTTGCCGATGGCTTGGGCTAATTCTCCCGTCTCTTCCATCAGCTTTAAAGCCGTTGATTCCATAGTCGGGGAAAGATTGTTTAATTTCGGCAGGCTAATGGTTTTAATCTCCATATTAATCCTCTCCGTTTTTTGCTTTATCCTGTCCCAGTTTAACCAATTCCATGCCCACTTCCCGGGCAATCTCACAGGCAAAGGGGTCGGGATAATCCCCGTCAAAAATGACCTTTTTGATCCCGCTGGTGGCCATAGCCTTAATACAGGTTGTACAGGGCTGGTGGGTTACATATACAGTAGCACCCTTCAGCGCTACCCCATGGCGGGCGGCAAAATTACAGATATTGGCCTCTGCATGCTGGGCCCGGCAAATTTCCTGGCGCTGCCCGGAAGGAATATTCATCTTTTCTCTCAGGCACCCTACCTCATCACAATGAGGTGCCCCAGGCAAGGCCCCGTTATATCCGGTGCCCAAAATCCGGTTATCCTCGCTTACAGCCACTGCCCCCACGGAACGTCTTAGGCAGGTTGACCTGGAAGCAACCAAGTAAGCAATTTCCATAAAATACCGGTCCCAACTTTTTCTCATCTTTAAAACCCCGCTTACTTTGTGCCAAAGAGCCTGTCCCCGGCATCTCCCAAGCCGGGCACAATATATCCATGCTCATTAAGATGGGAATCCACGGCCGCCGCAAAAATATCCACATCGGGATGTTCTCGCTGTACCACGGCAATTCCTTCCGGAGCGGCAATCAGGCACATGAACTTAATATTCTTTATACCCCTGTCTTTAAGAAAACCGATGGCGGCCGCTGCCGAACCGCCTGTAGCCAACATGGGATCCACCACAATTACATCCCTTTCCCGGATATCATGGGGTAATTTGCAGTAATACTCCACCGGTTGCAAAGTCTCCTCGTCCCGATACAAACCTATATGCCCCACCTTTGCTGCGGGAATTAACTTTAATATCCCGTTAACCATACCTAAACCTGCCCGCAAGATAGGCACTATGGCTACCTTTTTCCCGCAAATCACCTGAACGCGGGTGGGTGCAAGGGGCGTGCGGATTTCAATTTCCTCGGTGGGAAAGTCCCTGGTCACTTCATAAGTCATGAGCATGGAAACCTCTTCCACCAACTCCCGGAAAGATTTCACCCCTGTGTTTTCATCCCGGATCATCGCCAGTTTATGCCGGACCAAAGGATGATCGAAAACCTGAATTTTTGACATAAACGGAACCTCCATTCCATTTCCTGAATCAAAATTATTTAGTCCAGTGGAGCATATAAAGGATATTGTTCGGTTAAGGTGTCTACCATCTCCCGGGCGTTTGCCAATTTATCCCTGTCCTGGTGGAAGGAAAGGGCGGTATGAATAATAAAGGCGACGGTTTTTACCGCAGCTTCCTTCATCCCCCGGGTGGTCATGGCAGGAGTTCCCATCCGCAACCCGCTTGTTACCAAAGGACTTAAAGGATCATAGGGGATGGCGTTTTTATTTGTGGTAATCCCTATTTCATCCAAAATCTTTTCCCCTTCTTTACCGGTAAGGCCTTTGTTTCTTAAGTCTAAAAGTATTATATGATTATCGGTTCCGCCGGATACAACCCTAAAACCATACCGGGATAATTCCTCGGCCAAAAGCTTAGCATTGGCAATAACCTGGCGCTGGTAATCAATAAAGGATTCCTGGGCGGCTTCCTTGAAGGCCACCGCCTTGGCCGCAATAATATGCATTAAAGGCCCGCCTTGGGTTCCGGGGAAAACAGCTTTATCTATGGCTTCTGCATATTCTTTCCGGCATAAAATCATGCCTCCCCGGGGACCGCGCAAAGTTTTATGGGTAGTGGTGGTCACTACATCCGCATAAGGAATCGGACTGGGATGCAATCCTGCTGCGATCAACCCGGCAATATGAGCCATATCCACCATTAATTTCGCCCCGACTTCCCGGGCAATCTCCGCAAACCGGGAAAAATCAAGAATACGGGGATAAGCACTGGCTCCCGCCACAATTAATTTGGGTTTACATTCCAAAGCAATTTTCCTTACCTGGTCATAATCAATCTGCTCTGAATGGGGATCCACTCCGTAGGAAAAAAATTTGTAGTATTTCCCGGAAATATTAATCGGGCTGCCATGAGTTAGATGTCCCCCATGGGCTAAATTCATTCCTAAAACCACATCACCGGGATTAAGGAAGGCAAAATAAACAGCCATATTGGCCTGAGCACCGGAGTGGGGCTGTACATTGACGTGTTCCGCTTGAAATAAAGCTTTCGCCCTCTCTCTAGCCAGTTCCTCCGCCATATCAACAAATTCGCATCCCCCGTAATATCTACGGCCCGGGTATCCCTCAGCATATTTATTGGTCAGGACGGAACCTTGGGCAGCCATCACTGCCGGACTGACAAAATTTTCGGAAGCAATCAGTTCAATTTTGCTGCGCTGCCTGTTTAGCTCCAAATCCAATATTTTAGCTATTTCACCATCAGTTTTTTCAAGAATATCAAAATAATTCATTGTCTTCCCAGTTCCTTTCGAACGTGTCAGGGGACGGTTCTCTGACACGCTTATTTGCAGTATTTTTTCTCTATCTCCGCAATTTTCTCAATCCGGCCGCAATGGCGTCCTCCGGTAAAATCGGATTCCAGCCAGGTTTTTACGATTTCTAAAGCGTGTCCTCGTCCGATAACCCTTTCTCCCATGGTTAAGATATTAGCATCGTTATGTTCCCGGGATGCCCGGGCAGAAAAGACATCATGGCATAAGGCAGCCCGGATACCGGGAACCTTGTTGGCGGCAATGCTAATACCGATGCCTGTCCCACATATTAAAATACCCCTGTCAAAAAGCCCGGCAGCTACCGCCTCCGCTACCTTTTGAGCAAAATCAGGATAGTCCACCGAATCTTCACTGTAGGTGCCAAAATCTTCATATTCAATTTTTACCTTTTCCAGGTATTCTTTCACCGCTTCTTTCAGTCGAAAACCCCCGTGGTCACTACCTAAAGCCAGTTTCATTATGTTTCACCCCAAAAATGCAGAATTAAAAATATACAAAATATTATTTTTCTACATAAAAATACATTTTCCTTTATTTTATAATTCTTTCCAACACTTTTACAATAGCTTCTTCCAATTGATACGCACATTTTAGATAACATTCTTCATCCCCCCCAAATGGATCGTCAATGTTTAAATCCATTGAAGAGTTAGGGTAGGCAAATTCCATTAAAGTATAGGTTTTCCCTTCCGCTGCCGGATTCAGAAACAGTACCTGCTGTTTCTGAATTATGGTCATGGTAAAAATATAATCAGCTTCTCCCAGCATTTCCGGAGAAATCCGCTGGGATTTATGACCGGACAAATCAATGTTTTTTTCTTTTAAAACCTTTGCTGCTTTGGGGGAAGCCGGACACCCGGGAAAAGCCATCGTTCCAGCCGACATTATTTTTATCTTAGCTAATTCCTCCGGCTTTAGGTGCATTTCCTTTAGTTTTTGTTTGGCAATGGCCTCAGCCATACTGCTCCGACAGGTATTTCCCGTACATACAAAAAGAATTTTCAACTCCTTGTCCACTGTTTAACCCTCCTAAAACAGCAGCTTTATCCCCACTGCTGCTAAAATTATTCCTCCGGCAATCTCTGCTTTCTCTCCCATCCAATCACCCAGTCCCCGGCCCAGGTAAAAACCAAGAGCGGTCATAACACCGGCTACAATGCCTAAAACCAGCACCGTTCCCCAAATCTGAGCCTTTAAAGCCCCCAGGCCGAAGCCCACACTTAAGGCATCTATGCTTACACTTGCCGCCAACATGATCAATCCCCAAAAAGAATCGATGGACTTGTTCCTCTTGATAGATTTCTCCAACTGCTTTTTAGCTTGAGGAAAAGAAAGAGTACGGGTCCGTTCCCTAAACACTTCCCACAGCATATTTAAGCCAATGAGAATCAAAATAACGGCTCCGATCACTGCGGCAATATCCCCGATCAAGTTGCCTAAAACCGTCCCGATGCCCAGGCCGATTAAAGGCATAAAAATGTGAAATAAGCATACCACTATTGATACGACGATAATCCGGTTTCTTCTAATTCCTGTTACCCCGATTCCCACGGCTAACGCAAAGGCATCTGTCCCCAGGGCTAATGCTACCAATAATAGTGTAAATAAACTCATATATAAATCCTCCAGGATTATTTAATTATTATTATGTGCCGAATTTTACTTTTCAATATTTAGTGATTGTTTCGTCAGGTTAGCCCAGGGCTTTTTAGTGCATCAATGAAACCAACATGATGATGAAAAGTCCGGTTAAAACGCCCAACCGGGCATAGTTAGGATGCCTTCGCTTAGACTCCGGCCCTATCTCGGCAAAAACAATATAAAGCATCGCCCCGGCAGCCGCAGCAAGTAAAAAAGAGATAAAATACCGGGAAAAAGAAACTAACACCATGCCCATTATGGTGCCTAAAGGGGTAAACAAGCTGGTTAAGGCTGTAATAAATATAATGGCTCTCCCCTTCATTCCGCTCATTTTCAAGGGCACCGCGATAGCCATGCCCTCTGGAATATTATGTAAGCCGATAGCTACAGCAATAAGTAATCCTAATTGCTCTGCCGCTTCATACCCCACAGCAATGGCCATTCCCTCGGGCAAATCATGGAGAGCAATACCTATGGCTACCAGGTAGCCCATATTAAGTAAATAAATCCGGTCCCGGGCCCGAGGAACACCTAAGGTAATTTTTGTTAAAAGAATATCCATGGCCTTTAATAGCAAAATACCTATGGCCAGCCCGGAAAAAAATCTTGCCGGAGTGCCGTATACCCAAGCGGACGGAATCAAATCCAGCAACGCTACCCCAAACATAATACCGGCTGCACATCCTAAAGTGGTCGCCAAAAACCTTTCCCCGGATTTTTGTATTACCACTACCACAAAGCCTCCAAAACAGGTAGCCAAACCGGCCAGGATACTGTAAAGCAAAATTGTCTCCATCTTTTCCCTCACGAAAACATTTTACTTCAAAAATATTCACTTTTTTCTAATTTATAACCTGATTACCCGCCGCCTTTCGAATTCTGTTCATTACCGCCGCTCCCACACCTTGTTCAGGAAAAGCTTCAATTAAGACAATATCCGCACCATGGTAATCACACCGGCGCAAGGAAGAAAAAAGGCGATGGGCTACTGAAGGCAGATCATTTTTTGAACCCAGTACTTCATAATAGCAGGGTATCACCCGGCCGTTTATTCCGTTTATTTCCCGTCCCGTTTCTTCCGACAAAAGGAGGGCTACTTTTTTCCCTTCCTGGGTCATGCGGTGAAAAACGGCCGTTATTTTTTGGGCCCTGTCCTTATCAGGCCCATCTACTATAAAAACATCCGCCTTGGGAGAATAATGAGTGTACTTCATGCCGGGAGAACGGGGAGTTTCATTTTTATCCTTACTCAACCCGGGATCATATGCTGCTTGTCCGATGGCGTCTTCAATTTCCTCCAAAGTAACCCCTCCCGGACGCAGGATTAGAGGCGGCTCCACCGTCACATCCACGACCGTTGATTCCAGGCCGACCTCAGTTTCTCCCCCGTCCAGGATCAAAGGAATTTTCCCGTTAAGGTCCGCTAAAACATGAGCGCCCTCCGTTGGGCTGGGCAGGCCGGAAGTATTGGCACTGGGGGCGGCAATCGGCACCCCTGCCTCTTTAATTAATTTTAAAGCCACCGGGTGCCGGGGCATCCGTACAGCAACTGTATCTAATCCTGCCGTAACCTCATTAGGCACCAAGTTGCTTTTGGGGAAGATTAATGTCAAAGGTCCCGGCCAGAATCTGTGCATCAAGACATATGCTTTTTCCGAGATTCCCTGAACTAAAGGCTTTAACTGTTCAAATTCAGCAATATGAACAATTAACGGATTATCATGGGGACGGCCTTTAGCCAAAAAAATTTTTTTCACGGCATTAGCATTCAAAGCATTGGCTCCTAAACCATAAACAGTTTCGGTGGGAAAAGCCACAACCTCTCCTTGGCGCAGTAAATCACCCGCTTTTCGAAAGGGTCTCCGGTCTAAATTCTCCGGATTAACCTGAAGATACTCTGTTTTCATCTTGTCCACCTCTGATACTTAAGAAAAAAGAAATATTCCACATAAACCGGCTGCAAAGATTATTGCCAGGGGTGATATTTTGGTAAATAAAATAATTCCCAGTGAAATCAACGCTATGAAAAAAGTCTTTATATCCATTATCGCCGTCTGGGCCACAACATATGCGGCGCTGCCCACCAAAGCCACCACCATGGGCCGAATTCCTTTTAAAACCCGCTGGAATACTTCCAACTCTTTAAATTTACTGTAGGTCCTGGCGATAATCAGTACGATGACAAAGGACGGTAAAATAACCCCGAAAGTTGCGCTGCACGCTCCTAAAAATCCCGCCGTCTTATAACCCACATAAGTGGCTAAATTAACGGCAATGGGTCCCGGTGTCATTTCCGCAATAGCAATAATATCCACCATTTGGGGAAGGGTAAGCCACTTATTAATCCGCACTACTTCTTTTTCCATTAGCGGAATCATAGCATAACCGCCCCCAAAAGAAAACATACCAATCTTAAAAAAAGTTGTAAATAATTTTAAAAACATTTGATATCTTCCTTCCCAATAATTCCGACATCGTGACAAAGAACCGTCCCCTGTCATGCGTGTCAGAGAACCGTCCCCTGTCACGTTTTGTAATAGAGGGCACCGAATATTCCGGCGACAAGGATAGCCCAAATAGGGTGTATACCCAGAATAATCAAGCTGGGTAAGCCGACGGCAACCAAAATAAATCCTCCTTTGTCTTTAACCGCCTTTCTTCCAATATTAAAAGCAGCGGAAAGCAAAAGCATGGTTACGGCCGGGGCAACTCCCTTAAAAAAACCTTGTATGTATTGATTATCTTGAAAATTTGTCAGGAAAACAGCAATTAAGATAATAATCAGAAATGAAAAAAAGACCGCTCCGATGGTAGCCACGATAGCTCCCATCACACCTGCCAGTTGATATCCTACAGAAACGGCCATATTAACAGCCAACACTCCGGGAGCAGATTGAGCCACGGCAACTAAATCCATAAATTGCTCAGATTCCATCCATTTTTTCTTCTCCACAACTTCTCGTTCAATTAAAGGCAGCATCACCCAGCCCCCACCGATGGTAAAGCCCCCGATTTTAAAAAAGCTTAAAAAAAGTTCCCACCACAGTTTTGTTGACCGGGTGGGTCTGTCTAATCCTTTTTCTTGAGACATTTTTTCACCCCTCTGGGATATACCCGGAAATAACTCGGTCCCTACCCCCGTAATCCCGAAAAACTAATATATCATGAAAACCATGGGACCGGCAGATTTCTTTTACATTCTCCGCCTGATCCCAGCCAATTTCCAGTAACAGGTATCCTCCCGATTTCAGGACTTTTTTTGCCGCCGGAATCAATTCTCGATAACAGCTTAGTCCGTCCTCACCGCCGTTCAAAGCCAAATATGGTTCTTGCTGCACGTCCCGGGGCAAG
Source organism: Clostridia bacterium (assembly GCA_012838175.1). Taxonomy (GTDB): domain Bacteria; phylum Bacillota; class Dehalobacteriia; order Dehalobacteriales; family Dehalobacteriaceae; genus DUPU01. The sequence goes on along the minus strand of DUPU01000128.1, from coordinate 3,894 downwards.
TTTTTGATCTCTTCCCGGGGGATATAGGGAGGATTTGACACAACCAAATCGAATTTCAAATCTTTATAGTCTGGTGCATTCAGAATAGGATCTAAAAGATTTCCGGAGAGAAAAACCATCCTTCCCTCCACCCCGTGGCGGAAAGCGTTTCGTTTTGCCACTTCCAGGGCCTCCAAGGAAATGTCCAGGGCAAAAACCCTGCTTCCCCTGTGATATTTTGCCAGACTTACCCCAATGGCACCGCTCCCTGTCCCCACATCAATTACCCTGGGCGCATCTAGCTTTTTCAGCATTTCTAAAGCCTGCTCCACCAGTATCTCCGTATCCCAGCGGGGAATCAATACTTTTTCGTTTACTTCAAAATCCAAGGACATAAAATTTTGGATGCCGGTTAAATACTGCAAGGGATAGTGCTCCTTGCGCTTTTTCACCAGCTCCCGGTAAAGGTTTTCTGTTTCCGGAAAAACCTGTTTGTTTAATCCTGTCAGCAAGAGTTTAAAAGGAATCCCCAAGCTAAAAGAAAGAAGTATTTCCGCTTCTTTTCCGGTATTTTTCAGTCCCCCGGCGGATAATTCTTTCTCCCCCCAGGAAATGAGCTCTATAACCGTAGGATACCTTTTTTCATCGTCCTTCATTGGTTTTATTCAACCTTCTTTAGCTTTTCCGCCTGTTCATTAGTGCTCAAAGCTTCAATAATTTCATCCAATTCCCCCTGCAGAATCCAGTCCAGCTTGTGCAAAGTCAATCCAATTCGGTGGTCTGTGACCCGGCCTTGGGGAAAATTATAAGTGCGAATCCGTTCAGAACGGTCACCTGTGCCTACCATGGTTTTTCTGGCGCTGGCCAGTTCTCCCTGTTGCTCCTCCTGGTATTTTTCCAAGAGCCGTGACCGTAAAACCCGCATCCCTTTTTCCTTGTTTTTAATTTGAGACTTTTCATCCTGACAGGAAACAACAATCCCCGTGGGAATGTGGGTAATCCGCACCGCAGACTGGGTAGTGTTCACCGACTGGCCGCCGGGTCCGCTGGAACAAAAGACATCTATCCGGATATCATTGGGGTTGATTTCCACTTCTACTTCTTCCGCTTCCGGGAGTACCGCCACAGTGGCTGCCGAAGTATGGACCCGTCCGCTGGCTTCAGTATCGGGTACCCTTTGCACCCGATGAACCCCGCTTTCATATTTTAACTTACTGTAAGCCCCTTTTCCCTCAATGATAAAAATAACTTCTTTAAACCCGCCTAAGTCCGTATAATGGGCTTCCAACACTTCCATCCGCCAGTTCTTTTTTTCTGCATAACGGGAATACATTTTGAACAAATCCCCGGCAAAGAGACCTGCTTCATCTCCTCCCGTTCCGGCTCTAATTTCCACAATTACGTTCTTTTCGTCATTAGGGTCTTTCGGCAACAGGAGTATGGTCAGCCTCTTTTTCAACTCCTGAATTTTCTCCTCCAGTTCCTCCTCTTCCGCTTCCACCATCTCTCGGAAATCGTCATCAATTTGCTCTTTAAGCATCTGCCTGGCCTCTTCCAAATCAGAGTTCGCCTTTTTGTATTCCCGAAAAACGGAAACCACGTCTTCCAATTCAGCATGGGCTTTAACATGCTTTTTCCATTCCGACTGGTCTGCGATCACCGCCGGATCACTGATTAATTTTGTTAATTCCTCATATTTATCTTCCAAAGCTTGCAGCTTTTCTATCATAATCTCACCTCATTAAAGAAGTTGGGTTAAGCAATAACTATTCGGCTAGGGTGTTCGATGGAGACTCTGCCTTGGGCATAACCGCTTTCAAAGCAGCAATCGCCACTTCCAACTGGGCATCATCAGGCTCCCGGGTAGTCAGTTTTTGCAGCCACATGCCCGGGGCCACCAATGCCTGGACCAATTTATTCTGAGAATGCCGGCCGGAAAACTTAATCACTTCATAAGCTAAACCGGCTACTACCGGCATCATGAGAATTTTAATAAAAACCCGCATGAGAGTCCCCGTTTGCCCAATAAAAGTAAAGATTAATATCATGAGAATCATTACCATTAAAATAAAACTGGTACCGCAGCGGGGATGAATCCGACTGTATTTTCTGGCATTTTCCGGTACTAATTCTTCTCCAGCCTCCAAAGCGGCAATGGTTTTATGCTCCGCCCCATGGTAGGCAAAAATACGCTGAATATCCTTCATTTGACCGATGGCATAAATATAACCTATAAATATTATAACCCGAATCAATCCTTCCAGAGCGCTTCGCCCAAAAGGCCCCACCACAGGAAGAGCAAAAGAGGCGGCGGACACAGGGAGAAGAATAAACATCCCGATACCCAGCCCTAAGGCAATAATAATGGTCACTGTCAATTCCCAGGGAGTAAGCTTTTCTTCCTCTGATTCTCCTACCTGATTGGCAGACCAGGTAATAGCCTGTATGCCTACAATTAGTGATTCAAATAAACTTACGCAACCTCGAAAAATAGGCCACTTCAGTATCGGATATTTCTCTCTTAATGGAGTCCTGGTACTCTCTTTCAGCACAATCTCATTAGACGGCTTGCGTACAGCAATGGCGCTTCCCTTAGCCCCCAGCATCATTACGCCTTCAATTACCGCCTGGCCTCCATATTGAAAAGGTTTCGCCATCTTTGCACCTTCTTTCTAAGAAAATATTATATCTAAATAAGGCAGGGCTAGCAAGACAGCACCTTTACCATATTTAATAAAGAAAGAGCAGAGCACCGCTGCCCTGCTACTATTACATGCCGTATTTCTTCTTAAATTTATCAACACGCCCACCTTGTTCCACCAGTAACCGTTTGCTTCCTGTGTAGAAGGGGTGACATTGGGAACATACCTCTACTTTAATGTTCTTTTTGGTAGAACCGGTAGTAAATTTATTTCCACATGCGCATACAACTTCTACTTCCTGGTATTTCGGATGAATACCTTCTTTCATGCCCGTCACCTCTTTTCTTCCCAAAACTTGACCTTTTATTTGTCAACGTGCAATATTATAGCATGCTGTTAGTTTTTTGTAAAGAAAGAAAAATTATTACTTCCTTCTTACTCCCCTGGAATAATTACCGATTTCCAAATGAGGCAACTCCCTCTGCAAAATTTTTATCATCTCCGTCATTCCTAGGGAGTCAAATTTCTTTCGGGGTAAAATCCTTAAAAAGTATTCCGGGTCAATATTCAGATTGCGCAACTGTACTTTTTTCACCCCTGTCTTTTTCAATAAGTCAATCAGCCTTTCAATTTCCCGCTCATCATCGGTAAATCCGGGGAAAGCAAGGAGATTTATGGAAGTATATACCCCCGCTTTCCAAGCATACATCAAAGTTTCTATCACATCCTCCAACTGATAGTTTTGGGGGCGATGATATGCCCGGTAAACATCCTCAGATGGACTGATCATACTCACCCGAATGGAATCGATTCCGGCATCAATAATTTTTTTCATGTTCTGCTTGTGCCCGGCATTGGTATTCATATTGATGGTCCCCAGATTAGTTTTCCGGCGAATAAGTTGAATACTTTCGGCAATTAAATCCGCCTGCAGGGAAGGTTCCCCTTCACAGCCTTGGCCGAAACTGATAATTGGCTTTTCCCCATTTTGCAAATGTTCTACCCCTATTTCCGCTATTTCCGATATCCGGGGAATAAAATTCAACCTCCTTTGGGGGGAGGGACAACACTCCGAAGGCTGGGAAGAAATACACCCCACACACCGGGCATTGCATTGGGGAGATACGGGGATACCTCCTTCCCACCTCCCATAGAAAATGTTCTGGGCGGTAAAACAGCCATATTCCAGAGAACACACTCCCAATTGGTCCAGTAGACGATTACCGGGCTTTTCCCGTTTTTTTTCTTCAATGCGCTGAGCTAAGTCCCGGGT
>DUPU01000127.1 GCA_012838175.1 Clostridia bacterium | reverse complement strand
TGAAGCTGAAAGAAGGAGGCTATCCCGTTAATCTTGTGGAATCCCTCCGGGCAGACGGGGGAGTGGTCATGAGAGGCAATGACCTTTTAATGGGTGTCCCGGATATTATGGTACTGGACAGTTTAACGGGCAATGTATTGATGAAAGTTTTTTCCTCCTATAGTACCGGGGGTGGGTTCGAATCATTAGGGTTTGGCTACGGCCCGGGGGTGGGTGAAAACTATGACCGAATTATCTGTATTATTTCCCGGGCTTCCGGGGCACCGGTGATTGCAGGAGCTATTCGTTATGCCGGTGATTGTGCCAAGGGAAAACTTTTGGAAAAAATAAAGGATGAATTTACTTTGGCAAAACAGGCAGGTTTAGAGAGTATTCTTAAGTCCTACTGCTTTTCTCCGGAAAAAAAGGCAGGGGATAGTGAAGAAGTGTCGCCTCCTCCGAAAAAACCTGTCACAGATTCTATACCCGGTGTGGAAGTAACGGAATTGGAAGATGCGGTGGCTGTCTTATGGAAGGCCGGTATCTATGCGGAAAGCGGTATGGGTTGTACCGGCCCCATTGTAATGGTTGCTCCGGAAGATAAGGAAAAGGCATCAGGACTTCTGAAGCAAAATGGGTACCTGTAATGAAATATTACCGGTATTCTGTTGAGGATTTAAATTAAACACCGGAGGGAGGGGCTTGCTTGAAAAGCATAATCATCACTAATAATCCAGCTGTCAGAGAAAAATATAGAAATGTACTGTTTATTGACGGTTCGGTGGAAGACACATTGATTAAAGTAAGAGACATGGTATATCAGGGATACGAACTTGTGAGTCATCCTTTGGCGGCAAGTATACGTATGATGTATTCTCCTTACCGTTCCGTTATTCTTGGCAGACAGGAAGCAAAAGTTGACTTTTTGTATGCTGAGATAATTGAAGACAGTATCATCAAATATAAAAGGCATACAAGTCACAGAAAAAAAGATGTCACCAACAGTGATGATTATCAGATGATAGATTTGATTCTTTTAGAAGCGGCATTATCTGAACAACAGATAACATGGTAAAATTTCACATCATAATTTAGGGGGTGTGTGTATTGAAACTGGAAATTGGAAGAATTTACATTAAAGACATCCAATTAGGTCAGGAAACCTCTGTTAAGGAGGGGGTATTGACCGTGGATAAGGAAGGCTTAATTGCGAAGCTGAAAGAAGATGAAAGGATTAAAGATGTATCCCTTGATGTGGCTAAGCCGGGTGAAAAAGTGAGAATTATTCCGGTTAAAGACGTGATAGAACCACGAGTAAAAATTGAGGGAGGAAACAACGGTTTCCCCGGGGTTACTTCTAAACAAGCCCAGTGTGGTGAAGGGAAAACCAATGTCTTATACGGTGCGGCAGTTGTCACTGTAGGCGATGTAGTTGGCTTCCAGGAAGGCGTAATCGATATGTGGGGCGAGGGTGCCAAATGGACTCCTTTCTCAAAAACATATAATCTGACCGTAGATATTTCCGTAGTTGACGGGCTAACTCCCCATGCTCATGAAGAAACTGTCAGGATAGCCGGGTTAAAGGCTGCTGAGTTTGTAGGATTGGCCGGAAAAGACGTTACTCCGGATGAAGTTATTACTTATGAAATGGGCAGTATTTTTGAAGAAACTGCAAAATATCCTAACCTGCCCAAGGTATTATATGCGGAAATGATGATTACCCAAGGTCTGCTCCATGACACTTATATTTATGGGGTAAATGCCCAGACTATTTTGCCGGCTCTTCTTCATCCCAATGAAGAATTGGATAATGCGGTAATCAGCGGTAATTGCGTGGCTGCCTGTGATAAAATTACCACCTATCAGCATCAAAACAATAGTGTTATTGAGGATCTCTATGCTCAGCACGGGAAAGAAATCAACTTCCTGGGATGCATCATGGTTCCGGAACACACCACCCTGGCCGGAAAATTACGCGTTTCCGATTATGTACTGAAGCTGGCCAAAATGCTGGGGGCAGATGCTGTGGTTATTTCTGAAGAAGGCTACGGAAATCCGGACTCTGACCTGTTGATGATTTGTAAAAAATGTGAAAAAGCCGGTATTATTACTCAATTAATCACTGACGAATGTGCCGGCAGGGATGGGATGTCCCAGCCTTTGGCCGATACCGCTCAAGAAGCAGTGGCAGTGGTTTCCGGCGGTAACGTTAGTCATGTGGTTACCTTACCTCCCGCAGATAAGATCATCGGTAATGCAGCTGCTATTGCTGTGCTGGCAGGGGGTTGGGACGGAGCTTTATTGGAAGACGGGACCCTTATGTGCGAGTTAAATGCCGTAATCGGGTCAACTTCCGAAATAGGCTTCCATAACGTTACCTGCAGATTATATTAGACTGCTGGGGAAAGGAGGAAATGAAATGTCTGATAAATATAAAGTATTATATTATGTGAACCAGTTTTTCGGCCAGGTAGGTGGGGAAGATAAGGCAGGTATGGCTCCGGAATACCGTGGGGAAAAAATTGGTCCGGCTCTTGGTTTTGAAGGATTGCTGAACAAAAATGGAGAAGTGGTAGGAACCATTATTTGCGGAGATAATTATTTTAACGAAAACAAAGAGAAGGCCTTGGATTTCATTTTGGGTACGATAAAAGACATTGCTCCGGATGTTTTTGTTGCCGGTCCGGCCTTTAATGCCGGCCGATACGGAGTTGCCTGCGGGGAAATATCCAAAGCCGTAGCAGAGAAACTGAATATTCCCGTGGTTACCGGCATGTATATGGAAAATCCTGGTTTGGATATTTGCAAAGAAGTGGCTTATGTAGTAAGAACCAGTGATTCTGCCGGCGGAATGAGGAAAGCCCTTCCCATTATGGCTCAGATCGCTGATAAACTGGCCAAAGGGATTGAAGTTGGCCCTCCTGAGGAAGAAGGTTACATTCCTCGGGGCATGAGAAAGACAATTTTTGTGGAAAAAAGAGGTTCTCAGCGTGCGGTAGAAATGCTTCTGGCCCGGTTGAAGGGACAGCCTTTTACAACAGAAATGCCCATGCCTGTATTTGATATAGTGGAACCGGCTCCGGCTATTAAGGATTTAAGCAAAGCGACTATTGCCCTTTGTACCTCAGGTGGAATTGTACCGGAAGGTAATCCGGACCATATTCAATCCGCCAGTGCTCAAAAATGGGGTAAATATGATATCGCCGGAAGAGATGCTTTGAATGCTCCTGACTTTTATACCACCCACGGAGGTTATGATCCGGTTTATGCCAATGAAATTCCTGACCGGGTTGCTCCCCTGGATATTTTGAGAGAATTTGAAAAAGAAGGATATATCGGTAAGGTGTATGATTTCTTCTATACTACTACCGGGACCGGAACTTCGGTCAGCAAGGCCAAGGAATTCGGCACCCAAATCGGGGCGGAACTAAAGGCGGCCGGTGTGGACGGAGTAATTCTTACCTCTACCTGAGGCACCTGTACTCGTTGCGGTGCAACGATGGTAAAAGAAATTGAAAGATACGGGATTCCTATTGTGCATATGGCCACAATTACTACTATTTCCGAATCAGTAGGTGCAAATCGTATTGTACCGACTGTAGCCATTCCTCACCCGGTGGGAAATCCCCAGCTTAATGCCGATGATGAACATGCTTTAAGAAAAGCTTTGGTAAAAAAAGCATTGGATGGCTTAGCAACGGAAATTTCCCAGCCCACCCATTTTGAATAAGTTATGATAATTAAAAAGGAGCACGCATAAGCTCCTTTTTTGTTTTAAACCCGGCAGGATATGCCTCTGGAAATGATAATACTTTAGACCCTGATAGTCCTTTCTGCAAAACTTACTTTTGAAAAAAGTACAACTAATGTTGTGCTTTTTTCATATATTTTGCCTGGATGGAATAAATTTAGTAAAAGAAGTGGGGGGGCATGGGAATGAAGGGAAATAAAGAATTACTTAAAAAACAGCGGGCAAAGTTTAAAAGTGCCTTTGTAAATATCCTGGAAATTCCGCCGGATATTGCTCTTAATCTGCCCCGGATTACAATGTTAGGGAATCTTCAATTAAATATTGAAAATCATAAAGGCATTACGGAATATTCGGATAGTAGAATAAGAATCATGGTTACCAGAGGGTATTTGGATATAGGAGGAAACAGTCTGGTATTAAGAAGCGTACAATTGGACGAAATCGTAATTAACGGAGAGATCAATGAAATAAAAATAACTATAACCGGTTAAGGAGAGACCTTAATTGAAAAAGCTGCTAAACTTTCTTTTGGGATATGTGACCATCATTATTAAAGGAGACGGGGTAGAACGATTCATCAATTTTGCCATTCAAAGAGGGATTCATATTTGGGACATCCAATGGAAAAAGGACGGCAGCGTTCAAGCCCAAGTTCAGCTCTCTTACATAAAGCCTTTAAGGCATGTGGCCAGAAAAAGCCGATGCCGATTTAAGATTGTGGGCAGGGTGGGTTTACCCTTCCAGATAAAATTTATAAAAAGAAGAAAAATGCTGGCCTGCGGGGCGTTAATGTTTATTGCTGTCATGTACTTTCTTTCGTCCCTTGTGTTTTTTATTGATGTGACCAGCCAGGAGCCGATAAAGTATATCAACCCCCAAATGGTAAAACGTTTGGCAGCGGAAAAAGGAGTTGTCATTGGCCGACCTAAATGGCTAATGAATTTTAATGAAACGGAAAAGTATTTATTAAATAATATTCCCCAGCTTACCTGGGTAGCTATCACTGCTAAAGGTACCAAGGTGGAAATAGAAATAGTGGAAAAAGTGATGCCTGAACCCGGGGAGAAGGATAAATCTCCCGGTAATGTGATTGCTTATAAAGACGGAGTGATTACAGAAATCTTGGTCATGAAGGGGCAGCCCCGGGTTTCTCCGGGAGATACTGTTTCCAAAGGGGAGGTTTTGATTTCGGGACTGGTCTTGCCCCAGAATGAAGTTGCAGGAAATGAAGGGGACAGTTTTTCTGAGCAGCCGGAATTGGTTAGAGCAGACGGGATTGTTAGAGCCAAAGTATGGTATAAAGGTTATGGAGAATGCCCTATTGTGGAAAAGGAGAAAAAGTTGACCGGGAAGAGTACTCGTTCCTTTTCGCTGCTGTGGGGGGGGGAGGAATTAATAAACCTGGGACCGGAAAAAACTCCCTATGCATTAAGTATTGAAGAGACCCAGACAAAAATAATAATTCCGGGCAGGAGTAAATTTCCTCCTGTCGAAATAGTAATAAAGAACTATCGAGAACAAAAAATCTACCAAAAAAAATGGGGCGAGGAGGGGGCATGGAAGCAAGCGGTGCAAAATGCTTTAATGATTGCAAAACGCCAGCTGCCTTCTCAGGCAAAGATTATCAAACAAGATATCAAATCTATAGAAGAAAATCTTACCGGAATAAAGAGAGCCTTAGTCATTATTGAAACTGAAGAGGATATTGGTAAATTTCTTCCCATTGAGTAATGAAAAAAAAGAATGTATAATGAGAAGAAAACATTTTCCAGATTATTTTTCATATTTATTAGGGAGGGACTTGCTTTTTGACTGTTACAAAAGAGCTGAAAATTACTATTGGTAGCAATGGACAAGCTGCGAATCTCTTGGGCCATCGGGATGAAAATTTAAGATTATTGGAGAATAGCCTGAAGGCGGGAATTGTTGCCAGAGGAGATGAAGTGATTCTTACCGGCACGTCTGAAGAGATAGAAAGGGCAGGACAGGTTTTTGAACATTTGCTTACCTTAGTAAGGGCAGGAGTGCAGATAACTCCTTCTTCCATTAATTATGCTCTTAGTGTTACCGGACAAGATCAGGAGAAAATAGCGGATAAATTGACAAAGACTATCTATGTTACCCCCCGGGGGAAACAGATTAAGGCCAAAACTTTGGGACAATACCAATATATTCAGTCCATCAAGGAAAATGGCATAGTTTTTGGTATTGGACCTGCCGGTACCGGAAAAACTTATTTAGCGGTAGTTATGGCTGTATTGGCATTAAAAAGCAAAGAAATAAAAAGGATTATTTTAACCCGGCCGGCAGTGGAAGCAGGGGAAAAGTTGGGTTTTTTACCCGGTGATTTGCAGGAAAAAGTAGATCCTTATTTAAGACCTATTTATGATAGTTTGTACGATGTTTTAGGAATGGAGACAGCCCAAAAATATATGGAGCGGGGTATAATTGAAGTTGCTCCTTTGGCCTATATGAGAGGGCGCACCTTAGATGACGCTTTTATTATTTTGGATGAAGCCCAAAATACCACATCTCCCCAAATGAAAATGTTTCTAACCCGAATTGGTTTTGGGTCCAGGGCAGTAGTAACCGGGGATATTACTCAGGTAGACTTGCCCCAAGGACATCAATCCGGACTTCTCCAAGTGGAAAGAATTTTGCAAAAAATTGAGGGGATTGGTTTTTGCTATTTGACCCAGTCGGATGTGGTACGGCACCCCTTGGTGCAAAAGATTATTAATGCCTATGAAGAAAATGAAATGTAGCTCCTAAGGAGTGAAGATATAATGAAACAAGGTAAATTATTTAAAAATTATGTACAGTTTCCGATGATG
>DUPU01000126.1 GCA_012838175.1 Clostridia bacterium | reverse complement strand
ATTTTACAAGGTTTCCGGCGGTCTGTAACTTCCGCTAAAGTGCATTACATTCCCGATGTTTCCGGTTATGCTGCAAAACTCAAAATCCAGTGGTAGCGATACCGTGTCGGTTCGACTCCGACCTTCGGCACCAAAATTATAATAAACCTTGGATTGACCCAAGGTTTATTTTTATTTTTACAAGTTTTATCGATTAATAAAAAAACCTCAGGCTGTCCCAAGGTTTTAATATTTTAATTAGACTTATAATGCTGATACCTATACCAATTAACAATAGTTCGATCCATCCTCTGACTTGCCAACAAAACCTTTTCATGCTGCAGTTCACCTTTGTATGCTTCCACCACATGATAAAACCTGTTTCGCTCGCAATCTAAAACATGTTGATAAATTTTCTTAGGACAGGTTAACATCTTCTACATCCTTTCCAAATTTTTGACAATCAAATCTATTTTTGACACTCACAACAATTATAATATCATCTTTAAGAGAAAAAAATTGTCGAAACAATGAAGCAATATTAAAAAATTTGAAGGCTGACAGCATAAAGCTCATAGGTAAAGGTTAACCTATATTTGAGGTGATATTTATGGCGAAAACTTCCGAAAAAAATAATAAAAAAGGAAGCAAGCTTTTTGGTAAAAGGGAAAAAGATGCACCTTTAAGTTTAGATCAATCCCAACATGAAGTCCAATCTACAGACATAGAAAAAACCAGTTTTTAAGCAGTAAGGAAAAATGAAAACCTGTCCCAGGGATTTTCATATTTCCTTATTTACTATCATCTATCTTTTTTAATCAGACGTACTTCCTTTCAGCTTAACAGAAACTGTTCTTGCCTTATTATACTGATCATATACTTCCAATTTCAGGATATCCCCAACTTTAGATTTGCTGATGATATTTATTAATTCCTCAATGGTATAAACTCTGGTTCCGTTGACTTTGGTAATTACTTCCCCTCTTTTCAAGCCTGCCTGTTCTGCCCCGCTAAAAGGTGCAACTTCATGAATATATACTCCTTGGGGCAAATCATAAACCTCTGCATCATCTTTGGTAACGGTAATTCCTTGTATTCCTAAGTAAGGTCGGACAATTTTTTTATTTTTAATCAATTCTTCAATAATAGGCTTGGCTTCATTGATGGGAATGGCAAAACCCATTCCTTCCACTGCCGACTGGGCGAATTTCACCGTATTTATCCCTATGACTTTGCCTTCCCCGTTGACCAAAGCCCCCCCGCTGTTGCCCGGGTTAATGGCAGCATCTGTTTGAATTAAAGTCATAGTTTTATCTCCTAAAGCCACCTTCCGATCAATTCCACTAATAATACCTGCCGTCACAGAACCGGCAAATTCGGTACTCATGGGGCTACCAATAGCCACCGCCAATTCCCCCACCTCCAACTTGGAGGAATCCCCTAATTCAGCCACAATTAAATCGCTTTTTTCCACCTTTATTACCGCCAAATCCGATCTTTCATCCCGTCCGACTAATACTGCGTCCAGTTTGGTTCCGTCCTTTAAAATCACCGTTAGGTTCTGGGCCCCTTTCACCACATGGTTGTTTGTGACGATATGTCCCTGGTTATCAATAATGATACCGGAACCTGTTCCTTTACTCTCAAAACGCTGGCCGAAAAAGTCCCTGCCGGCGGATTTAGTTTCAATCGCCACTATAGAAGGAGAAACCTTTTTGGCAATGGGAACTACCGGTGAAATCGAAGATACCTGACTCGGTATTATATCGCTGCCGGTTGTCCCCGTAGCGTATGCTACCTGGTTACCGCCTTGGTAGTCCTTTAAAAGTTGATCCACTCCCAATCCGAATCCTATTCCAATAATAAAACCTATCAACAACAATAATATAATGGTTTTTTTCCCGTATTCCTTGGGCTTGGTTTCAATTATTTCCTGATAAAACTTTTCGTTCTCCATAACCTATTCCTCCCTAATCCTTTTCCTAAATAATAGCATTAATCTTTGAATAAATTATGAATAAACTATTAACATTTAGCATTTAGTTAGGGTAAAGGTAATTTTTACTTGATTGTCAAAACTATCCGCCCATATTCTTTCCTGCATGTGCCCGATCATTTCTTTCACAATAGCCAGGCCCAGTCCAAAACCGCTTTTACATTCTCCCCGGGAAGTATCCCCTTTATGAAACCTGTCCCAAATATTTTTTAACTCTTGCCCGTCCATGGTTATTCCCGTATTGATAATTTCTACCCAAACCTTCTCCTTATGGTCGGATGTTCTCACCATAATTTTCCCCCCTGAGGGGGTAAATTTTACGGCATTATCCAAAAGATTAGTTAAAATACGGTCCAGAAAGTGAGGGTCAATAAAAACATGAACAGACTCTTGAAATAAAACCAACGCCACATCCAGATTCTTTTCTTTAATCGGTGTTTCAAATGAAATCAATTTCCTTCTGATCGCCTCATTAAGCTCAAATATTTGTTTTTTTACTTCCACTTTTCCCTGCTGCATCTGGTTTAATTCCAAAAGATCATTGGTCATCTTAATTAGACGTTTACTTTCCGTCAAAACAATATCCAGATAATACTGATGCTTTTCCTTAGGAATGGTTCCGTCTAAAATTCCTTCGATAAAACCTCGGACCAAAGTCATGGGGGAACGGAGGTCATGGGAAATATTAGCAATTAAATTTCTCCGGTTTTCTTCAATTTTTTCCAGTGATTCGGCCATATGATTGAAACTATTGGCAAGTTCTTCAATCTCATCCCGGGTATTTATGTTTAATCTCTTTTGAAACTCCCCCCCGGCAATAACTTTAGCTGCAGCGCTGATTTCTTTTAAGGGCCGGGAAATTTTTCTGGCTTGAAAATATAATACACCATAAGCTATGAGGCCGGAAAAAAGTATCGCCCAAATAGTTATTTTATAAATGTCGATAAACGTTTTCCGTACCTCCGGCAAAGAGGCATGAATCAAAATCCCTCCTTTAAAATCATGGTTAAAATAATAGGGATATCCTATAGTTAAAAAAGGTTCCTGCAATTTCCCCCCGAAAGTACCTTTTTCATCAATCATCTTGCCTTGATGTAAGGTTAAGATCTGCTTTTCACTGATTCTATCCCCTAAATACTTTTCATCCTGCAAGGCGGAAACACCAAATATCATCCCTTGGTTGTCCACCAGCCAAATGCGGGCATTTAAAAATTTATCCAATACTTGCAAGTCATTGTGAAGCTTATTTTGATTTATCCTCCCCGTATATAAACCCAAAACAAGCTCTTCCCCGATTTTTCTACCCTGTTCCATCAAAAGTTCTTTCTTTGTTTCAATAAAGTATTGATTAAAAAGCTGTAGCAAAAGCAGGGCCAATATACCAAATCCCAGAACTAGGGTAATTCCGTAGGCAAAAAACAGCCTTTTAAAAATAGTCCGCTTCATCTTGCCACCTCGAACTTATACCCCACTCCCCAGACAGTCTTAATCTCCCAATGCCCGTCATAATCAACAATCTTTTCCCTCAGTCTTTTAATATGGACGTCCACCGTACGTGAATCTCCGGAAAAATCATATCCCCAAACCTTTTCCAATAGCTGTTCCCGGGTAAAAACCTGATTAGGATGAAGGGCCAGAAAATAAAGAAGTTCCAGCTCTTTGGGAGGAACCTCCATCTTTTTTCCTTGATAGGTAATGCTGTACTCACTTTTGTTGATAATCAGGTTGGGAAATACCAATTCTTGTTTTGTGATGATAGAATTTCCCGACCTTCTTAATACAGCTTTGACCCTGGCCACCATTTCTTTGGGATCAAAGGGTTTAACTATATAGTCGTCCGCCCCTAATTCCAACCCTAATACTTTATCAAAGGTTTCCCCCCGGGCAGAAAGCATTATCACCGGAATACTGCTTACTTTGCGAATTTGCTTACAAACTTCCCACCCGTCTAATTTGGGCATCATTATATCTAAAATCACCAGGTCAGGGGTTAGAGAGTAAAAGAGTTTAAGAGCTTCCTCTCCCTGATAGGCTTCATACACCTGAAACCTTTCTTTTTCCAAGTAAAGTTTAATTAATTCCACGATATTACGGTCATCGTCCACTACAAGTATTCTTGTTTTCATAGGTTCCCCCTCAATAATCCCTAAGTTCAAACATTAAATTACTTGCTTAATTCCCGGATCATATTTTGGGCAAATGATTTCGCCTTTTCCTGAATACGGGGCACGGTATTAATGTCTCCCGGATCATTGGCAATAGCCATTATGGAAAAATAAGCCGGTAATCTAAATCCCTTATTGATATTTAGAGCACCGATCAACTGCCTGGCTACTGAATCATTTCCCGAATTACCGGATACAATCACAGCAAAAAAAACTTTTTGATAAAAACTGATTTTTCGATAAAGAGCAGTCATCCGATTGATTACTGCCATCAAATTTGCAGAAACAGCATCATTATAATTAGGACAAATCCAGATGATCGCATCCGCCCGTTCCATAGCAGGAAATATTTCCTTTACCACCACTCCCCCATAAAAACAACTGCTCTGCCGGCTGAAATGGATACACTCTCGGTACGAACATCCCCGACAGTCCATGACCATCCCCTTATCCACATTAAGCTCTTCCGTTTCCCAATTGGGAAGATGCTTTTTGATCATATCCCACAACATCATCGTATTGGAGGTCTTCCGTGAGCTGGCATGAAGCACTAAAATTCTGGGTTTGTTAAATTTTGGGGGCTGATCTCCCACGAACCTTCTTCCTTGCCTCCGGGAAATTTCCCAGGCAATGTCTTCTAAGGGTAATTTCATTGTTTTCTGCCAGGTACGAAAATTTTGATAACCTTTCACCACCTCAATTAGGGGGTGACCGGGAAATGTGCATCCCAAGCGATTGGCTAAAAAAATTAATTGTTGACTATAACTTTTCGTATATAATTCATGGGGACTGATTGTAAAAATCACTCCTTGGGCTCCTAAAAGAGCATCCTCCCCCTGACGGTTGAGGGCGGAAAGGATGGTATTTATTTTTAAATTCTGGCCGATTTCGTCTAATTGCACAGCAAAAACCAGTTTTTGCTTCCTCAGGGGCGGTAAGCCTGAAGCATCTTGGATGATGCCGGCAGGTTCTCCTGCGGAAGCGGTAAAACCGTGCAGAAGTTTGTCCAAGGCTGGAGAAATCTTTTCCGGTGCAATTAGATAATAGGGAGTCATCCTTGATACCTCCCCAAGCGTTCATAAGTATCCTGCAGCCTATTGATTAATTTTTCCGGTAAAGGCAACCGCTCCAGTTCCGTACCGGCCGGTGTCAGGCGGTTCTTTGCTCCCATAAAAACGCCTCCCATAAAAGTGGCACTGTAATGCCATTTCCCTTCCATGGTAGCCAATAAGGGCAAGGCACCGGAGGATAAAGCCGGCGCCACATAAGGTTTAAATCCCAGGCTGCGCACCTTTAGGTTTGCCTTACAAGCTTTTTCAGTTAAATACTGGGATAGTATATCATCATAGTTTTCAATACTGTTGGCAATTACTAAACCGTCTCCGTGAGGACCGTAAGCCCTCCCTTCCGAAAGATATCTTTTCGTTTCAGGTTTTTTTTGAGCATAATAGGCCGCCCGGGCATTCATCACCCCTAACCCATATCCTCTGATTTGTTCCGGTGCTAAACCCAAATAATCTTTGCTTCCCTTTTCATCCCTATTGCTGGCATCAAAAGCAGAGCGGCATAACAAATCCACCGGGTCGGACATTACGGCAAATATCCCCGGAAAACCAGTCTCCCGGGCCATTTGAGCATAGAATTTAACAATCCTGGCGTTTCCCTCCAACTGGGCCAAACGCACATCCTTTTCTTCCTGACCTACAGGCGGAACTCCTGCAGAAACACAAAATACAAAAATATCACAGTTAAAAATGTCCCCCTGAGATATTCCTATGACCTGGGGATAATCGGTATCACAAAAAGGAGCCAGGATTTGATTTGCTTCATAAACCCATCGGTCTACCTTTTTTCGATCCTGATCATAAATTCCAATGACCCGGATTTTTTTCCCTCCCAGGAGGCGCAGACCGGAAAGAAGAGTGCCTCCTACATCACCCAGGCCGATAATATTTATCCTCCATTGATCGTCGGGAAGCTTATTTATTAATACATTTTGCCAGTTCGGATAAGCAATATTTACCGCCGTTGCCAATCCATCATTAATCCTTTTCCTGATCCAAGGGGCTATCGGATAATCATTTACCTTTTCCGGTGAGACTAATAGATTTATTCCTTCTTCCTCTAAAAAAACCAAGGAGATGTCTGTAAGGGCAAAACTCCTCCTAAACCGTTCCGGGTCTTTCCGGTAGGCAAAATACACCTTTCCGGGAATGGTTTTTGCTTGAGTTTCCCCTATCTCTTTAAATTGATTCAGGGGCTCTAAGGAAACCACGAGCCTATTATGGATAAGGTAATAAAACATAAACAGCACCTCTTTGTTTATGGATGGGAAAACCTATCGGTAATAATAACCGGGAGAAAAGGGGGTCCTGTTATTTTCATGAACAATTTGCTCCATGCGCATTAATTTTTCTAAATCATTGTATAAATATGAAGCAGGACTTTGTTTTAAATCATAATTCATATTTTGTCCCTGATCTGGGCTGCGGGGAGTAATAAATACTTCCCCCAGTCGGGCTAAGTTTAGAGTCCGGCCATGTATGGATAAGTATTCTTGTTCCAGAGTAGTTAGAATATCAATGGAGTTTTCAATACATGTCCGGGATAAATTAAAAATTGCCCGATTGGAAGCATCTTTAATAAAACCGGGAAATGCATAGGGGAGGATAAAATTAATTGAAGGCAAAAGATTAACTTCCGGGTATACTCCCCGCCATAAAGTATCACCGCCAATAAAGGGATATAAAATATCTTCATTAAACCAGGCTTTGAGTCTTGGGATAAAATATGCCCCTTCTACCTTTCTTTTTTGAATATCCATAAGCTCTTTACCCCGACCGGAAAGAATGCCGACAAATATTTTTTCCACTTTTATTTTAGCATTATTTAACAGGGGATCAATAGCTTTAATCCGATACCCTTTGTGCAGAAGGTCATCCACCAGGATTACCGGCCGGTTAAAGGACTTTAACATCTTCATCTGATTTTCCAAACTTAAGTAATAGGGAAAACTCTTGATGGAAAAACTTTTTGTATCCGGCATATAGTATTTTTCCGTATGCAATGATTTGGTTACCGTATTTGGCACAATACAACGATTTAAAATGTTGCCGAAAGGAACACACATAGCCGGTCCCAGCTTACGGGGGAAGGTGGGAAAAGGAGGAACCCCGTTTTCTTCACAAATTTTTTTGATTAATACCTCATGAATCATTTTCATATCTAAAGTAACGACTAAATTATTTGGGTAAAGTCGGGATAAAGCAGCCTGGAGTTTTTTTCTGGTACGGAAAACAGCAGCCTTTACCCGGGCATTGTTTCGGAAAGGTT
>DUPU01000018.1 GCA_012838175.1 Clostridia bacterium | reverse complement strand
CTTCCAAACCTCTTACCAATGCTTGTGCACCCGTTATTGTCATTTGGCTCCCCTCCTTTAATCAGCTTTTGCTTTTGATCCTCGCACCATAGCCACTTTTCCGCATCTTACCATTTCTTTTATGCCAAAAGGTTTGAGAGATGCTTCAATGGCAGATATTTTACCCTGGTCACCGGTACATTCAATAATTAACGTATTATAGCCAATATCTACAATGCGTGCCCGGAAAATATCCACAATTTGCATAATCTCGCTGCGTTGCGCCGGTTCAGCATGAACTTTAATCAAAACCAGCTCCCGGTCAATGTACTCTTCCTCGGTAATATCACTGACCTTGAGCACTTCAATAAGTTTATGCAGCTGCTTTGTCACCTGTTCAATGACATGGTCATCACCTTCCACCACAATGGTCATACGGGATATTTTCGGATTTTCCGTAGTTCCTACCGCCAAACTTTCAATATTATATCCCCGGCGACCAAACAGGCCGGCAACTTTTGCCAAAACCCCTGCCCGGTTTTCCACCATGACAGACAATACATGTCGCATAAACCATACCTCCAAATTTTGATATGTGCCGGAGCATTTGCCCAGGCACTACTTAACAATAATTGCCCCAGTTGCTGCTGATGTTACCCTTTGGCTGTATTTTGCCAAATACCCTTTGGTAACTTTCGGTTCCGGTTTCACCCAAGCGGCTTTGCGTTTCTCAATTTCATTTTGGTCAATATCTACCTCCAGCTTGCCCGCGGGAATATCAATTTTTATAATATCCCCCTCTTCTATTAAGGCAATCAAGCCTCCTTCCGCCGCTTCCGGAGATACATGGCCAATGGAAGCACCCCTGGTTGCTCCGGAAAAACGCCCGTCGGTAATGAGAGCAACTGATTCTCCCAGGCCCATACCCTGCACCGCAGAAGTGGGACCCAGCATTTCTCTCATACCCGGCCCGCCTTTGGGACCTTCGTAACGAATTACAATAACATCTCCCGGGACAATTTTGCCCCCAAAAATGGCTTTTGCTGCCTCCTCTTCACTGTTGAAGACCCGGGCCGGGCCGCTGTGTTTCATCATTTGGGGGGCTACAGCCGCCTTTTTCACTACGGCACCGTCAGGAGCCAAGTTCCCCCTTAAAACGGCCAATCCTCCTGTTGAACTGTAAGCTGTATCTTTGCTTCTTATTACATCATTATTTAAGATCTTTTTCCCTTTAATATTTTCCCCTACTGTTTTACCTGTAACGGTAATCACATCGGTATTTATCAAACCCATTGAATCAAGCTCCGCCATTATAGCCGGCAGTCCTCCGGCCTCATCCAGTTCATGAATATGATGATGTCCCGCCGGAGCTAATTTGCATAATTGAGGAGTGCGCTCACTGATTTCATTTACCAAATCCAGATTGATTTTCACCCCGGCTTCGAAAGCGATAGCCGGCAGGTGAAGTACCGTATTGGTAGAACACCCTAAAGCCATATCCACCGTAAGAGCATTAATAAAGCTTTTTTCCGTCATAATGTGAGAAGGCCTGATTCCGTCCTTTAATAAATCCATTATTTTCATTCCCGCTTGTTTTGCCAGGCGAATCCGGGCCGAATGAACAGCAGGAATTGTGCCGTTCCCCGGAAGACCCATACCCAGCACTTCTGTCAGACAATTCATAGAATTTGCCGTAAACATTCCCGAGCAAGAACCACACCCCGGACAGGCATTATTCTCAACTTCCTCCAACTCTTCATCGGTCATTCTTCCTGCACTCACCGCACCCACCGCTTCAAACACCGAATTTAAGTCCAAGTCTTTGCCCTGGCGACGACCGGTCATCATCGGACCTCCGCTGACAAACATGGAGGGTAAATCCAAGCGAGCAGCTGCCATCAGCATACCTGGAACAATTTTATCGCAATTAGGAATAAACACCAGAGCATCAAAAGCATGGGCCATGGCCATTACCTCGATGGAATCAGCAATTAATTCCCGACTGGCCAAAGAATATTTCATCCCCTCATGTCCCATGGCAATCCCGTCACATACAGCAATGGCGGGAAACTCAATAGGTGTCCCTCCTGCTATGCGCACCCCGGCTTTTACCGCGTCGGCAATGGTTCTCAAATGCATATGTCCCGGTACAATCTCATTAAAAGAGTTAACCACACCGATTAAGGGACGCTCGATTTCTTCTTTTATCAAACCCAGAGCGCGGAGCAAAGACCGGTGGGGCGCTCTTTCCAATCCCATTTTCATTTGGTTGCTTTTCATAATCATTTCACTCCCAAATCCTTTCTCCGTCTCCGGCATTCTTTACATAATTCCGGTAATCCTCAATCAAAGCTTTTGTTATTTCTCCCGGTTCTCCGGTACCAATTATCCGGCCGTCATATTTCACAACAGGGATGATTTCTGCGGCTGTCCCGGTAAGGAAACATTCATCAGCCGTATACAAGTCCATTCGGGTAAAAAGAGTTTCCTTCACCTCTATCCCCCGCTTTCGGGCCAGTTCCATGACACAGTTTCGGGTAATACCTTCCAGCAATCCGGCATAAATAGGCGGGGTAATCAATACTCCGTCCCGGACATAAAAAACATTGTCCCCCGTTGCTTCAGCTACATAACCTTCATTATTAAGCATAATTCCTTCCCCGGCTCCGGTTAGGTTAGCTTCCATCTTAGCATAAATATTGTTCAAATAGTTTAAGGATTTCACCCTGGGGTTACATGCCTCGGCAATATTTCTTCGGGTGGCTACGGTAACTACTGCCATCCCCTTTTTATAAAGTTCTTCGGAATAGAGTCTAATGCTGGAAGCAATACAGAAAGTAGTGCTTTTAGGGCAATTTCTGGGGTCTAATCCTAAGTCTCCTTTTCCCCGGGTAACCACTAACCGAATATAGGAATCGGAAAGATTATTCCTCCGGCAGGTTTCTGCCACTATTTGCGCCATTTCCTCCGGCGTTTCGTTAATTTTTAGTCCAATGGTATGTGCCCCATGATATAAACGATTCAAATGCTCCTTCAATTTAAAGACAAAGCCGTTATATGCCCGGATTCCTTCGAAAACTCCGTCACCATATAATACTCCATGATCAAAAACCGATATCCTGGCATCCTCTTCGTCAACAAATTTCCCATCCAAATAAATAATTAATCCCACTAACATCTACCCCTCTCAAAACATATTTAAATTACTTATAGTCTAAAAATAAAAAACCCTTCGTCCCCAGCCGTGTATAAAGCTGTCAGGGACGAAAGGGAATTCCGCGGTACCACCCTGCTTGTTGCATTTTGCATGCAACCGCTTGTTGTGTTTCACACAATAGATAACGGTCTAAGCCGGCTCCTGTCTACTCAAACCTATTTTCAACAGTGCAACTCTGCAGTGAGGTCACTAAGCTGGCCGGAACCGGTTCCCAGCATCACCCGGCTCTCTGCATCCGTCCAAGTCTTGTAACATGTCTGCGTCATAATTTTTTACAGTTTTCAATTATATTTAAATTCTAGTATATAAAGCCGGAAGAAAAGTGTCAAGAACTTTTTTATGTTTCCACCCTACTTTTTACCCTGTCTAACCCAAAATTTTTACCGTGCCCATTTCCTTTCACAATTGTTCATTTCCCTCTCAAAAAAATTATTAGTGTATAGTTTTTATCTGACTGATAAAACTATACAAGATGCAACCTAAAAATTAATTTTTTAAGAGGTGAAAAGTATGAACCGGGAGGACATGACCTTTGCCCCTTTAAACACCGACGAACTGGCTAAAATTCAGGAAGCGGAGAAATATGTTAACCAACAGCACGGCGGAAAGGAAGAAATCATCCTGTTGGCCTATACCAAAAAAAGCTAAATACCGAGGGACAAGGAAAGTACCTTGTCCCATTCATATTACCATTTCGTTTAATTTTTTTGGCAAGGGATTTTAAAAATTTAGAAAATTTTTTGACCTTTTTTGTTTTACTGTTTTTTGTTTTCTTTTGAAATCAGTTCTGCTACTGCCTTAATATGGTCCGGAGTGGTGCCACAGCACCCACCTACCATGGTTGCCCCTGCTTCAAGGCATTTTAAGATACCCTGGGCAAAGATATCCGGGCTCATATCATAGACAGTCTCCCCCTGCACCAGCTTTGGCTTGCCTGCATTAGGCTGAGTCAAAATAGGCAGGTCTGTCTTATGTCTAAGTTCCGCAACTACTTGGGCAATTTCCTCAGGATCCAGTTCACCGCAGTTGATTCCGATGGCATTACCCCCCTGCTCTGCTACAGCCGCAGCACATTGGGCCATGGTTTGTCCCATCAGAGTACGTCCACCGGAGGATTTGCCGGACAGGGTGAAAGAAACTACCACCGGCAGGGAGGATACTTCCCGGCACCCTCTTAAAGCACATAAAGCTTCCTTTAAGTCAATCATGGTCTCAATAATAAAACCGTCCACTCCGGCTTGGGCCAATACTCTCCCTTGAGCTTGATAACAAGCAATTATCTCTTGTTCGGTATAGGGGCCGAAGGGTTGTAGCAACTGACCGGTAGGTCCCATGTCACCCAATACAAAACCTGCCCCGGACTTTTTCGCTATTTGTACCCCGGCATGGTTGGCTTTCTCCATATCTATGTCCACATTGTGGGTTTTAATATAGATAGGATTCATGGTAAAGGTATTGGTTGCTATTACCTGGGCACCGCTTTCCACATAACTTTTGTGAACTGCTAAAACCTTTTCCGGATGGGATAGATTATTTACCCCGCCGTTTGACTCCAAGCCCAATCGGGCTAATTGAGTACCCATGCCCCCGTCAAATAATACCGGTTTTTGTTGCTGTATAAGGCTTAATAAATCCATCAGTTCACGCTCCAAATCATTTTTCATAATTTTAACATCTTTTTCTTGCCGGGAAAAGAGCAGGGGCCATGATGGGGAAAAGGTTTTAGCTCCTCAAATTAATTAAATAGAAAATTTTCCGGGTTGACTGAGGCAAAAGTATGTTTTTCCTCTTCTGTTAAATAGGGTGTATCCTGAAAGATTTTTATGTAGTTGTGGTAAGAATCAGTCCAGAAAAGGTTAATGGTGAAATCAGACCCGAAGAGAATATGTTGTCTGACCCTTTTTTTAAATTCCTCATCCCCTTGATTCAGTACCTGCTTTAACGATTGGTAATACCTATTGTCAAATCCCCGACAGGAAAAGTCCCCGTAAACATGAGGATATTTCATGATTAAAGCCAGGATTTCCTTTTCCCATTGATCCCTTCTCTTTCCCTGGTTACCTAAATGACCAAAATTAAGTTTTAACCGGGGATACCTTTTTAAAACCCTTTCCCACCTTGCCGGGGAAGTATAAAGATCGGCGGTTCCGGAATCAATAATCCGGTATCCGCCGTTGCTGCAATGGGTAGTTAGGGGAATGCCCCTTGCCGTACAAAAATCATAGATCAGTTCTACCTTTTTTCTTTCCTCCCTTTCTTCAGGCCAAGGATCAAAACCTAAAGGAGGATAAACCTTAATCCCGGAGAAGAAATTACTGCCCATCTCATCAATATTACCGGTAAACTTCCCCAGGTTTTTTTGAAAATCAACCGCCTTCCCCCGGTAAGCGCCAAAATACTTCTCCAGCATTTTCTCAATCTTTGCCAACTCATAGTTAGCCGTGTTAATCCCTAAAAAGGGATATATTTCAATAAGTCTTTCTTCCCTATGTCCCAGTGCATAATAGGTTTTTATTCCATTGAAAAGGTCTTGTACCTGTTCTACAATGGGTTTTTGCACCGGGATGGAATTGTAATAAAGATGAGGGTTGGTCATATTCTTATAACCAAAATCCATCATTAAGGGAGTAAGGACAATTTTATCATAATTATAACTCCCGATAATTAGTTTCCGCCCGTTCGTAAACTCCCGGCCCACTTCTTGCTCCAACAAAGAAAATACACTGCCGGCATCATGCTCCATAATTACCAGGAGATTTTTGACCCTGTCCACCATGCCTTTTACCCCAATTCTTTTTAATACCCAGTTAAAAACACGGGGACTTAGGGTACTAAACAAAAAATAAGAAAAAAACAGCAGGTTCCCTCCCAAATAAATTTTTAGCTTATTTTCTTTTACCATCGGTTCAAAACGCCGCATAAAAGCCACAAAATTTGGATGGCTTAGATTCATCACATGACAATGCACATCATAAAACTTTCTTTCGGCCATAAAAACACCTCGGCAAATATGATGGATATTAAGTCATATGTTGGTTTTTCAGATTTATTACCGAAATGTTTCTAGCGGCATGTGTCTTTCATAAGCAGGCTTAAACCGATAGTAAAAAAAATGGGCAGGGAAATGTATCCAATAAAGGATTCCAGGGATACCAGGACCTGCATCAACCCGTTAATGGGCGTGATATCGCCGTACCCTACCGTAGTCATTGTGATAGCACTGAAATAAAACCATTTTATATAAGAAGAGGCAGGCTGATAAACCCTGTCAATGCAATAATAAGCAGTGGCAAAAGCGGTGATCAGCATGCCATACATAAAAGAAACGATATAAATATATTCTTTTAGACAGCGAATAGACAAGATAGCAATAAAAACCCGGTCAATCATCAAGACCTTATGATAAAAAAAGGCGGAAAAAACTACAATCCCAGAAACACTGACTAAGGCTGCCGTGAAACTGGATATCTGAAAAAGACCCAATAGCAAGTCGCTTAAAGGTACTGCACATAAAAATATGGTAAACAAAAACAAAAATTCCCCAAACCGACTAATTTTTTTTGCCACCGGTGCCCACCTGTTCACATAGAATTTACTTTACTTTTTATGTTCTATGCCAAAAAGGAGGGTAATATAACTGGTTGTTTCTATGTTTTTGTTGCCCAGTAAAACTCCGGAATTGGTATGATTCAAGACGGTGAAATCCCTCATGCCCAACTTATCCATGGCCCGAAAAAGCACGCCCAGGGAAGGAGGAGAATCTAGGTATTCGTCACCCATGGTAAAGATCCGGCCTAAATTCCAAGTCTTTAAGGCATAAATAGTTTCCTTATCCTTTTCTTCCGCTTCATCCGGCATTAAATAATGGGAGAAATCCACCGATGCCAGAATTACGGTATTATCATCTATTAACGCAGCCAACTGCTTCCCTAAAGAACTCGCCTCATCAATCGTAAGATTATGATGAAAAATCAAAGGGACCACCTTAGTTTCCGGTAAGTAGTATTTAATGAAGGGCATAATATTTCCCATGGCATGTTCTTTCCCCATGATTTGGTCATCTTGTTTTATCAAAGGCGATGCCAGGCAAATATCCCTAAGGAGCTTTTCATCCACATTTACCACTCCGAAAGGAGTTTGCCACCCTTGAAAACTGGTGATAATTCTGTCTCCTTCGTTATTGTGATTGGGCCCAATGAGAATGATGGTACCGGGGTTCTGGGGCTTTAAATGGTTAAATACCCGGGCAATCAGCTTATGGGCTACTAAGTGATGTGGAATAACTCCCCCCCGAATATTTTCGAAAGTTGAACTTTCTGAGAATGTACCGGTATAAAACTGTTCTGCCTGGAAAAAAACATCCGGATGCACAGGAGGATAAGAACCCGGCTTTATACTGGTTCCAATATGGTCACCGCTCACAGCGGCAAAGGAAACCATACTCCAAATCAACACCGCTATAAATAAGAATTTTTTCATTTTAATTCACCTTACTTGATTTCCACCCGATCTAATGGTGTTACACCATATATTTTTCCGTTTCCTACATGCTGAATGGTCATGTTCTGTCCGGTAAAACTCCCTTGATTTATAATTCGGGCATAATAACGCAAAGTCCCTTTTTCTGAAACTAAGAATACCACCTTCTGCCCATCAACTTCAATAGGCCAGCCCAAATTATTTGTCACCACCCCCCATTGATAGGGTTTTTCCACCGCTTTGAGCCCGGAAGGCAGGTAATCAGTGATGCGATAAAGTCCTTTAGGTGATTTCCCCCCCATACTCCACCTAATCTCCACTTCTACCAAATCTCCCGGTTTAAATTTACGGGTTGATTGACCCTTCACCCGATAATCCCTGGTTAAGGATGCCCCCTCCGCAGAGTCTTGGCTGGATGGAGTGTAAGATGTTGTGTAGCGGGTGCTGACACCCACCTCTCCCAGAATATTTTCAAAAGAGAGCAGCTTCAGTTCCTCCGGAGTGAGGATGATGGAATAGGTTTCTCCCGGGGCTAAAGTTATACTTTTTTTCTTCTCCTCCAAAATAAAGGTAAAACTAACCTTCTCATGGGACAAATCCTGCAAACTCTCCTGCAGGATAGCAATTTGCTCCATATAGGTCAACTCCTCTTCCGGAGGATTCTCCATCACATAATGAGCAAGCTGATGCGCCTCGGCAAACTTAAGCCTGCCGGCCGCCAAAGCTGTCAGACTACTGATTTTTACCTGCTCATCCTTGTCTTTGCCGTAGTTGATTTCCATATAAGGGCCATTTGCTTTTCCATATTGAGCAAGTAATTCCTTGAGAATTTTTCTGGCCGGCTGTTCATTCCCCAACTGATTTAAGGATAGGATGAGATACAAACTTTCCGTAACCGTCAGGTCTTTTTCCTGCAAAAGGAATACCACGTCCTGGAGCACCGGTTCCCCAAGAGAAGCCAAGCCGTAAAGAGCTATTATCCCTCGTTCTCTGGTTTCCTTCGGGTCATTAACAACCTCGGTTAAATAAGCTTTTAAAGCAGCCAAGTCAAAACATTCCTCCGCCCAAGGAGCAATTTTGGCACTAAGTTCCAAGTCACTGCTTCCGTAAGGCAAAATGGAAATACCCCCGTCCGGTGCCTGGTAGGCATATAGATTTTCAACCGTTATAGAAGGAAGGTGTTCCCATTCCGGAAAATGCTCTTTCAATAAATTCCAGGCAAGCATAGGAGCTAATTTTTGTTCAATGCGGCTTCCTTCCAAATAAGTTAAAGAGCAAAGGGTTGACAAATACCGGCTCCTGCCTACGTCACTGAAGGTTAAAGTAACCGGCTTGGTGCTATCGGTTAAAATTTTCGTTTGGGATGTCAAAATTTGATAATCTATTTTCTCTTGAGTCATAAATGACTCAACCGTTTGGAAAGAACGAGTCAAAACATCGGAAAAGCCGCCTCCTCTACCGGTTACGGTAATTTGGTACTTTCCTTCCTCCAATACCGGAAGATTTAAAGATACAGGCAAAAAAGCCCTCCCCTTTAATGCGGTTTCATGATATACCTTATTATCCCTTTTCACCAAAACCTGGTATGATACTTCGTCATCTTCATTTAACCCCGTTCCTAATGAACGTAAATTAATCACCGGTGTGTCACCGACCAAATAATTATCATTTAACACCATATCTACAAAAAAGGGTAATCCCACATTAATCTTTTTGGTACCGCTGACTCCCCTCAAATCCTTTGTCACTGCTTGATAAGTCAATCTCCAGGAGGTTAAATTATCAGGAACGGTAAAGGAAACAGAAGCTTTACCGTCTCTTCCCGTGGAAATAGTTTCAAAGAAAGCCGTATCCCGAAAGTCCTGTCTTCCCACACCGCCTTCTCCTCCTTGTTCCGCACCTCCCCCATAATAATTCGCAGGATTCTGATGAGTGCTGGCCGTCATCCAAACCCCATTGGACAAATAGTCCCCGTATAACGAACCTAAGATATTCACCTGTTGGGGACTGAGCATATATAATGCTTCATCAACTAAATTCAAGTTCACGATGGCCGCTACCGGCCGTCCTTTTTTATCCCGCACTTCCACGGAAACCTGAACCTTATCCTGGGGCCGGTATTTATCCTTGTCCGTTTCAACTTTTATTTCCAGTTCTTTTTCCCTTTCATCATAATCCACTAAATAATCACTGGTTTCATGGTAAACCCGCCCGTCAAAATATACTCCCTTAACCCAGAAATTAGGGATATCCTCCTCTTTAAAAACGGTATGAAAAGACCCGGAATCCTGAATCTGAAATTCCCTAATCCCTAGTCTTCCTGTATAAAAAAGGAAACTGTCTTTCCGATCCGTTAATTTGCCTTCATTTTTCTTCATGGTTAATAATACCCGGTCCCCTTCCTGGTACTTGCTTTGTCCCTTTTTTTCATCATCTAAATAATACCAGGAAAAATTAGGATACTCGGGATAGTCTCCTCCGGACAGATAAATCTCAGTAGTCGCTTGATTATTCTTAGAATCAAGGGCTGTTAACCTTACCCAATAGGATTTTTTATCCTCCGCCTGAAAACTGTATTCGGCCTGACCGTTTTTATCCGTAACCACAGTACTTTCCTTAACTAAAACCCTGCGTTCTTGGTAGCGGTATTTTTTTCTGACCACCTTATTAATATAGTCATAATACTCCCCGTCTTCAATTTTGTCCCATTCTTGGCGGAAAAGGGAAACGGTGACAGGATGACCTGCTTTATGACCTATGACAAAAGCATCTTCTTCCCAAGGGTCTGCCTTGCCCTCGTTTACCTTGTCTACAGCCAGTTTATCCACTTTAATATTCACCTGTCCGGAGGTTCCGGTGATTTTGCCGTCTGCCTTAATCTCTATATCATTATTTAAAACTATCACATATGCCCCGGAGCTTATTTCCCCGCTTTCCGGAAGATTGGCATTAAGATAAAGATGACGGTAAACTATGGCGCCAAATTCATCAGCCCGGTACCGGGGGGTGTAAGATAGCACAGCCTGACCTTTCTCATCGGTTACCAGTTCTCCTGAATCATCCAAGGTATATCTTAAAGAAACTTGAGGCACAGGTGTTTCTTCGAAACAGGTTGCAGCAATGCTAAACTGCATGGTATCTCCAGCATATACGGCCTTCTTCTCCGGCTTCACATCAATCCGATAAGCCGGCTTAGTATATGTCTGGACTTCAAAACCATGCTGAATAATCACTAAATCTCCCTGTTTAACCGCTAGATAATAATAACCGGGGACTAGGTTAGGCAGCTTTATTTCGCCGGTAAAAACATTATCCTGTACATCAACTTGCTTTTCTTTCAAAATCACATTTCCATCCTGACCCGCCTGCCATTTGGTCAGGGCAATCGTCACCTGCTTTGGGTTCTGGATATCTTTAGTCCGACCTTTCACCAAACCCCAAAATTGGACTGTATCATTGGGTTGATATAATTCCCGGTCCAAATATAAATACTTCCAGAAATCCCGGGCGGCAAGACCTTCCTCAGTTTTTTCCCGGGCAGGAAAACGCAGCCAGTCAGGTTTTACCGGAACAACGGTTTCCTTATCCCCATCCTTCACAATAATGTACAACCCGGTATCTGCCAAGGGAGGTGTAGGAATTTCCGCCAAGCCCTTTTCATTGGTTAAAACCTCTTTATCACTGTCGGAAAGGGCTACAGTGGCATTAACAGCCGGTTTGCCCTCCAATAAATTATTAACCCAGACCAAGGTTTTATTTTCTCCTACTGCCGTATAAACCGCCAAGTCAGAAACCTGCAGCCATAGCTGGCGGGTGATACTTCCCAGGGTGGCTTCGGCAAGATAGTATCCAGCTTTTAAAGGTGCCGGAAACTCCAAAAAATTCTCCCCATTTAAACTTATTAAGTTGGTAGTGAAAGTCTGTACCTGTTCTAAATCCCGGGTTTCCGCCAAGTAATCCCGCTTGCTGCAATATGCCCAGTAAGGCACCTTTTCTCGCTCCTCAATGCTTTTAATATAGTCTTGCCCATTCCGGTAGCGGTAAAGGGTCACCTTAACCTCCGGCACCCCCTCCGTCTGGGTCCGGAAATAGCCCAGAGGTATTACCGGAGAAATGTTCTCAGCAAATTCCATGGTATCGGTAAAAAACTCAAAGTATTCCCTATTGCCATTATGTTGTGCCGGATCCTGGGTTTCAAACCGGAAGACATAATCTTCAGCCAAGGCTACATCACTGCCGGCAAGTTTCAATCCTTTTTTCACCTTCACCGTGTAAACTGTTCCCGGATCTAAACTTTTCGGTACAAAAACCGCTGTTTTTTTATGGATTTCAAAATGACCGGCGGTTTGAGGAGAAATCTCAAAATACTTTTCTAAATCATGGAAACCTTCATGACTGAAATTTATCTCGATTCCCGTGTTGGTAGGTACTCCTGTGGATTTGTCCCTAGGCAAAGAGCCGTTTATTTTAAATTGGCCCTTGGTTTGAAAAGCCCATTTTAAAGGATCGGACCCGGCCAAATCCAAGGTAAAGCGGTAGATCTTATTAGCTTCCAAAGGTTTTTCGGGAATTAATAAAATCTTGTTAGAATTTTTCTGCTCTTCCACGGAAAAGTTAATCTTAGGCTCTACAGAAATATTATCCGCCACAATTTTAGGATCTATATATGTAGAAGCTTTCACTAAAAATTGAGAATTGCTGTCTACACCGGCATTGTCATATTGAGTAGGCTCAATGACTATTTCCGCCGCCAAAGCACTGGTTAAATCCAAAGGATGCCGTCTGCTATTTATCAGAAGTATGGTCATGGCAAAAATCATCGCCGTAATTAAAGTAAAAACAATAATTTTTCTATTCAAAGTACTATCCCCAATAAAAAAAATCTCATTCGGTCATTTAGACTGAAAAAAAACTAAAATGTTCCCCGAACTATCATTCTAGATAAATCTATTCCACATCATTATTGATAATCCTGCCTTCCATACACTGAGCCTCCCACCCGTTTAGAAATAAACAGGGACAGTTTTCGGTATTACTCACCAAAGTTTCCGAAATATGTCCCTTAGCATCTTTACCTTATCAGAAAATACCACATCCCCCATGGGGAAAGTTATCCTTATTATTTATGATTAAACCTCTAAATTTACTCCGGAGGCCTTTTTATCCAAAATAGTTTTAACCAGGCCGGCTATATGTGCACCTGCTTCAGTGGCAGGCGTACCTCCTTTATGGATATTGCTCACCACCGTTCTTTCACTTTCAATCATCCCTACCCTGGGATGATAGGCTAAATATGCGCTTAAGCTTTCTGCTGTACCCAAGCCGGGCCGTTCCCCCAGTAATATAACGGCAACTTTTGGTTTCAATTCCTCACCTATAACATCCATAACAGCAACCCGCCCATATTTCACAAATACAGTTGTCCCTGTACTGATTCCTAAACCGGCAAGCCCCTGCATAAACGCTGGGAGAAAGTCTGAAATATTAGCCTCTATTGCCTTACTGGACAGGCCATCGGAGATAATGATCTGCAAATCCGCACCTTTCTTACAGGTATCTTTTAGGATGCGCAGGCTTTCTTCGGAAAGCCTCCTGCCCAGATCCGGTCGAGTAAGATATTCATCTTTATCACGGCAACAACTTTGGAGTTTTACCCAATTATTCTTCTGAATCAACTCTTCCGAAACATCATTGAGCACGGCGTCTTGAGCCGCAGCATGATCCGCCCGAAATCGCAGAAGCGTCTCTGTCAACGGCCTGGTTCCTGCCCGCCATACCCCAATTCGGGCAGGAGTCGTTGCTTTCATCTCTTCGTACATCTCTTTGTTTTTCGGTTTCGGAACCTGCAAATACTTTTGCAAATCAATTGCGGTAATATCCTTAAGCTCGTCCTTCAAATTTTCTTCTCCCGGTTTGGATGGCTTTTTTCTTTGGATATTTCGTTGAGTATCTGTTCCACAATTGATTTAATATTTTCTTCCATGTTCATCTTATCACCTCACTTGGCAAAAATCGTGGCGTCGCCGGCACGAGAAGTTAGCCTTCCGTTACACATGATCCCCATTTTTTCCAACCATTTTTCAAATTCCGGCAATGGCCGCAATTTCAACAATTCCCTCAATGCAGCAATATCGTGATAGCTGGTACATTGATAATTTAACATGACGTCGTCACCCATGGGTATCCCCATGAAATATGTGCATCCGGCATTTGATAAAAGAACTGCTAAATTCTCAATATCATTTTGATCCGCCTTCATATGGTTGGTATAGCAGGCATCGCAACCCATGGGAATGCCCATAAGTTTACCCATAAAATGATCCTCTAAGCCTGCCCGAATCACCTGACGGGCATCGTAAAGATATTCCGGACCTATAAAACCTACCACCGTATTAACCAAAAATGGTTTATAATGCCGGGCTAAACCATAACAGCGGGCTTCCATAGTTACCTGATCTGCTCCATGGTGTCCGTCTGAAGACAATTCCGCACCTTGTCCTGTCTCAAAATACATAATATTTGGCCCTGTAGCTCGGCCTTCCTTTAACCCCATCTCATATGCTTCATCCAGAATAGCCTTGGTCACTCCAAAAGCTTTATTGGCCTTTTCACTTCCGGCTATAGATTGGAACAAACAATGAATAGGTGCTCCCTGACGTAAAGCTTTCATCTGGGTGGTAATATGAGCTAAAATACAGATTTGGGTGGGTACCTCCCACTCGGTAACGAAGTTGTTAATAGTTTCAAGGCTGCGGCAAGTTGCCACCAGTGAATCATCAACAGGATTTAGGCCAATCACCGCATCCCCCGTGCCATAAGCCAATCCTTCTCGAATACTGGAGATAATCCCGTCAACACTGTCTGTAGGGTGATTGGGCTGGAGTCTGGAAGCAAGAGTCCCAGGCAATCCAATGGTTGTATTACAATGGGCAGTAATACGAATTTTGGAAGCACCCAAAATCAAATCCAGGTTGCTCATTAATTTTGCCACCGCTGCCACCATTTCCGAAGTCAGACCTCTGCTGATGCGCTGTAATTCAGCACCTGTGGTTTCTGTTTTAAGAATGAATTCCCGAAACTCACCTACAGACCAGTTTTTAATACTGCGATAAATGTATTCGTTTACATCACCATCAATAATGCGAGATACTTCATCATCTTCCAATGGCACTACAGGATTATTACGTAAATCTTCTAAGGTTAATTCTGACAAAACATGTTTTGCGGCAATTCTTTCTGCAGCGCTTTCCGCAGCAATGCCTGCCAGTGTATCGCCTGATTTAATTTCATTTGCTTTGGCCAAAACATCCTTAATACTTTTAAAACAATAGGTTTGCCCGAAAAGCCGTGTTTTCAAAATCATCAGGTCATACCTCCTACCTATGAATGTGGCTGTCGCCTCCGCTAAGGCTTTCGGTGCCTGGGCTTTTACTTAATAAAATCTATTCCACATCAAAATTGATAATCCTGCCTTCCAAAAATAGCCGCCTGCCCTTTAAAATAACGAAAAAGGACAGTTTTCGTATTACTCACAGAAGTTTTCCGAAATCTGTCCCTTGCATATTTACCTTAGCAGAAAGATTAATCTTAATCGCAAATCTTTACCAAGTCTCCGTTTCTTAATGAAGCCGCATTGGCTTCATCCATGTCCACATGCATTTCCAGCTTATAATTTTCATTGACACGGACCAGCACTTCGCAAAATACTACACCCCGAGGTCCTGTGCATTCCACATTAACCCGGTCCCCGTCTTTTACCCCGAAATATTCTGCATCCTTAGGATGCATATGAATGTGCCGGGCGGCAATTATAGCCCCTTCCGGTACAGTTACCGAGCCCGCAGGGCCAACCAGTGTCAATCCGGCAGACCCTGCTAAATCTCCTGAGTCTCTGATGGGTGCCTGAATCCCAAGTTTAAAACAATCCGAAACAGAAATCTCCACCTGGGTGTTTTTCCTGGTTGGGCCCAGAACGCGCACATTTTCAATTACCCCTTTCGGCCCTACCAATGTCACCTTTTCCTGACAAGCATATTGTCCAGGCTGGGAGAGATCTTTAAATTTTGTAAGCATTGCATCTCGTCCGAAAAGAATCTCCAAGTCGTGTCGGGAAAGATGGACATGGCGATTGGAAATGCCCACAGGAATTTTTTTGTTTTCTTCTCCGAAGCGTTTCTTCTCACATTTGCTTCCCATCTTTTGCTCCAACACTTCTCTAATAATACTTTCCAATTGTGCTTTATCCAACCAGCACACCTACCTTTTCTACAGCCTTGTCAATTGACAACTTACCGCCCCAATTCCGCTAATACCTTTTTAACCACTTCTGCAATATCGTCTGCTGATATACCTGCCGCTGAACATTCGTTTTTTACGGGCTCTGCAATATCATTTGTTCCATAAGCTAATCTTTTAATATTTATCAAATGCATGGGTGTAACATTGTCAGAAGTACTGCTTCCGGATATGGTACCACATCCTAAGGTCAGAGAGGGTGCCAAACCGGTAGTATAACCGATACCCCCTAAAGAAGCAGGAGTATTCACCAGAATACGGGACGCCGGTTTTTTAATAAACTCCCGAATAATTTCATCATTTTGAGAATGGATGACAAAGGTATGTCCTGCCCCCATAAGATTTAAGAGTTCTATGGACAAATGGCAAGCCTCTTCCCAGTCTTTCACTACATAATAAGCCAGTACTGTCGTCAGTTTTTCATAAGAGAGGGGGAAGCCCGGTCCGTAACCGTCCAAGGGAGCAATGAGAATTTTTGTCCCCTCGGGAATGGTAATGCCGGCCTTATCAGCGATAACCTTCGGACCTTTTCCCACCAGAGCCGCATTCATCCCGCCTTTAGGCGTCATAACTACTCGGCTGACCTTTTCCACCTCATCTTTGGTTAGAAAATAAGCACCCTGCGCCTTAAATTCCGCTACCACTTGATCCTCTATGGGCTCATCTACCAAGACAGAGTTTTCTGAGGCACAAATAACCCCGTTGTCGAAAGTCTTACCGGTAATAATATCAGCAACAGCCTTTTTAATATCAGCACTCCGCTCAATAAATACAGGAGCATTTCCCGCCCCTACTCCGTATGCGGGTTTTCCGGCACTGTAAGCTGCCTTGACCAAACCCGGTCCGCCGGTGGCAAGAATTATGGAAATATCATCATGCTTCATTAATTCGTTGGTGGCGGCCAAAGTAACTTTTGTCAGGCAGCCGATAATGCCCTCCGGAGCCCCTGCTTTTACCGCGGCTTCATGCAGCACCTGGGCTGTGGCATTTATGCATCGGCAGGCATTGGGATGAGGCGAAAAGA
Organism: Clostridia bacterium; assembly: GCA_012838175.1. Lineage (GTDB taxonomy): Bacteria > Bacillota > Dehalobacteriia > Dehalobacteriales > Dehalobacteriaceae > DUPU01. The sequence goes on along the minus strand of DUPU01000018.1, from coordinate 5,448 downwards.
CAATCCCATTTCCCGCCTTCAAGGTTACCAATGCTTTATAAATAGTAGTGGAAGTAGGATTGGTGGAAGGAATAATACCCATCACCACACCCATGGGAACTGCGGCTTCAATAACCTTGTTCCGTGGGTCCTCACTTAGGATTCCTACCGTTTTCATATTCTTTATATATTCAAAAACATTTTTTGCCGCAAAAAGATTCTTTTTGACCTTGTGTTGAAAAATTCCAAATTTTGTTTCATCAACAGCCATGCGGGCCAGCCATTCGGCATTAGCCACTGCGGCTTCACTCATGGCGGCTACTATCTTATCGATTTGTTCTTGGTTGTAACCTGCTAATATCCGCTGGGCTTCTTTCGCCTTCCTGGCTAAATCCCTGGCTTCTTGGATGGAACTAAGATCATAATCCAATGCCATTTTTATGCTCCTTTCTTAATCCTTCCTGCCACGTGCCCGGAGAATCTCCTTAATCAGCTTCTCTTTATTTGCCCGGGATATTTCTCTGCCGTGGATCGTGACGCCCGGTGTCTTGCGAGCCAGTTTCCTGAGATCACCAACCGTCATCGAGGTCAGATCCATTTCCTCTCCAACCGGTTCTTTATATTCGGATGGTTCATCTGATTTAACATTTTTATCTGCATCAGATGATGAGTCATCTACGCCTGGCGGGTTATCATCCGGGCTATTCGAAGGAGGATCATTTTCCGGTTTTCCGGTGGTACCTTTAAATACCATCCTGAGGTCAGCTTCCGGCCTGGGGATCACATGTTCACTTATTACCTGGCCTACTCTGGCAGCAGCAGCACTGCCGGCTTCAACACTGGCCTTTACCGCAGCAACTTCACCGGTAAAGGCCACCATCACTAAACCGCCTTTTACCAATTCATATCCCAATAATTTAACGTTAGCGGCTTTGACGCCGGCGTCCCCCGCCTCAATTGCAGGAACCAGACCTCTGGTTTCAATCATCCCCAGCGCTTCCTGTTTCATCTGCTCAACCCCTTTACGACTTAATTACTCAGTCTTAAACTTTTTATAATCATCGGGAAGGATCATTTCAACATCGGAATGAGGACGCGGAATTACGTGTACCGAAATTAATTCACCTACTCTTTGAGCAGCAGCGGCACCGGCATCGGTTGCAGCTTTAACCGCCCCTACATCTCCGCGAACCATAACGGTTACAAGTCCGCCACCTACGTGTACCTTACCGATTAAATATACGTTAGCAGCTTTTACCATAGCATCCGCCGCTTCAATGGAGCCAACGAGACCTTTGGTTTCGATCATTCCTAATGCGCTTGTCATAGTAAAAAATCCTCCTAATCTTTATTAATATAGTTTATTTTTGATAATTTACTAACTCTGCCCAGTTGGCAGGATAGGTAACAAAGAAGAACTTGCATTTATCAGGTGTGGAGAAGGTAACTTTGGTGTTCATCGGAATAAAGAATACGTCCCCGGGATGTCCGGTGTATTTTTTACCGTTTACGATAAACTCTAAAGTCCCGTCTACCACATAATCAATTTCATCATACTTCAGTTGAAAATCGAAGGAAGTATGGTCCAGGGTCATAAAACCGGTAGCCATGTTAGGGCTCTCTTTAATGGTTAAGATTTCTTTAATACCTACTTTATCGTTAGGATTTCCCGTATTAAATCTCTCACAAACCACTGAATTCCCTTTGACCAAGGCAAAACCGGTAGTTGGGTCAACTTCTTTAACCAAACCGGGCTGTGCAATTTGGGGAAGCCTGGCCATTACCTCCATCACAATTTTGGATATCAACTCCGGAGAAACAGATGGCGCTTCTGGTTGTTCTGATACCGTCTGTAATCCTGTTGCCTCTGCACAACATACATCTTCTTCCGGGGCAGGACCTACCTTTAAGGTAATTCCCCATTCATTGGCAGCATCCCTGGCTGCAGGTGTAATAATAGTATCCGGCTCAATATAATGAACCTTTTTACCTGAACTTGCGAAATTCTTAATTTCATTAACTGAAATTAGAGTTTTCACTGTCTCACCTCCTTGACAAACTTATTACAGAATACTGGGGATCAAATTTTTGTGGGGTGAAGGAATTACTACCTGCTGTACCAAAAGCCCCTTATCCGCCGCTGTTTTAGCTCCTGCTTCCACCGCCGACTTCACAGCGGCGACATCGCCGGTTAAGGTGGTAAAACTTTTACCCCCCAGACCCATGCCCAAACGGATTTCAATTAAATCTACTTCCCCGGCTTTAACGGCCGTATCTGCCGCCACAATCATAGCCGCTATGGAAAACGTCTCTAAAATACCCAAGGCTTGAACTTCAGAAATCATATTACCTGCTGAGCAAGCCGGTATCACCTGGGGATGTACATTAGGGAGAATAAAATCATCCACCACATTCACATCACCTTTATTAATACCGGCTTTTACCGCACTTTCCACGGCTGCTACATCACCCCATACCAGGGTAATATATTTACCAGGGCAAACTGGACGGCTGACAATGACTTCTACCTGACCGGTTTTGAGCATGGCATCAGCTCCTTCAATCCCTTTGGCAATACTGTTAAATTCAACTAACCCAATGGCCCGAATCATTGTTTTCCACCTCCATCCCCGTCTGCTTCAATTACGATATTCATGCCGATTTCCCGTACCGTTCCGCTGATACTGGCGTGAACCCTTGCACCCATGGCCCCCTCCGGAATATCCCCGATCAGAGTTCCTCTTTCTACCCGCTGTCCTACTTCCACTACCGGTTGGGCAGGTGCTCCGATATGCTGTTTCAGAGGTATGGTCACCTTTTTAGGTGTATAATCTACATCCATCATTAAAGGAGCAGCTACATTATAGGGTGTCAAGCCTAAAGCTGGAATCAAACGTTTTACGGGTATCTTCATAAACTCCCGAGTGGGAACTGCAACCTCCCGTTTCGCGGGTGGGGAAGCCTTAATTCCTTTCTTACTCAGTTCTTGTTTCAATAAAGCGTTAACACGACGGGGAGAGAGAAGCATCATGTTGCAGGCATATTCGCAAGCTCCACATTCAGTACAGCTAAATGCCATCTTCATTACTTCCTGGTCTCCGTCTAAATAATTCAAACTTCGCATCACTTTATGGGGACTTAAGCTGTGCCCCAGCATATGCCGAGGACACATGTCCGTACACCTAACGCATTGAATACAAGCGGCTTTGGCCTGCTTAATAATATGAGACAGGGGAATATTTCTTTTCTGCATCATGGGATGATCCTCTGAAAGAACAATCAACCCCTTGGTTGTTTTGGTGATGGGCTGAGTGAAATCTTCCACTACATTACCCATCATAGGTCCGCCTTCCACCACTAATTTGCCCTGCATGTCATGCTGACCGGCTAAAGCAAGGGCTTCCTGGATGGTGACACCAATAGGAAGCTTAAAAGTTATAGGTTTAGGCACGTCCCCCGTCACAGTCAGGTAAGTGTCCGTTACCGGGAAACCATCTAAAGCGCGGGCAACATTAATCAAGGTTTCCACATTATTCACGACACAACCTACCTTTAGGGGAATCCCTCCTTCCGGTATGATTTTACCTGTTACCTCGTAAACGGTAACATGCTCATCTCCCGCCGGATAAAAATCCCCTAAAATGAACAGTTCAATAGGTTTACCACTAATCGCCTTTTCCAGGGCATCTATGGCCTCATGGTATTTTCCCTTTAAGGCGATGGTCCCTTTGGTTGCTCCTGTTGACTCCATTACGGCTTCCAAGCCTTCTACCAACTCATCTGCCATCATGGCCATTAACTGCTGGTCAACTCTTAAGAGGGGCTCGCATTCGGCGCCGTTTACAATTACATGCTCCGCCTTAGCATTAACTTTAACATGAGTAGGAAAACCGGCTCCTCCCGCTCCCACTACCCCAGCATCTTTAATTTGCTTGATAATTACCTCACTCATATTAACTCACCTCAATAGACTTCCGGCTGGTTCTCATCAATAATTCCTACAATGGTGGCGTCAATAGGAGCATCCTCAAATCCCGACCTTCTGCGTGCCGAACTACCTTGGGTGATTAAAACCCGCTCCCCAATCCCGGCACCAATCAAATCTACAGCTACAATAATTCTGCCTTTGCCTTCTTCCGGTGTGTCTAAAAGTTGTACCACCATGAATTTGGCGCCCTTTAAGGACTCTTCTTTCCTAGTTGACCAAATACTGCTTAATACTCTGCCAATTAACATAATCTCACCAGCCTTTCTCTAAGAGAAGCCCTTAGCTTTCCGGAGCAAAAAATTCTCGCACCGCCTTTAAAGCGGCATCTACGTCGGCTATCTCGCCAAATATCCCGATTAAGGTGACATGTTGGGGACAAACCCCTCTGATTTCCTCCACCTCAACCTGAGCTGCTTTTTCCGCCACATCTGCTGCGGTAATCATATCAGCCAAGGCCCCTTGGACTAAACCAACAGCTCCCGGAGCAGGAAGTTTTTCTGGATGTCCTGTTCTCCTCCTGGCCAATATGGCCATTGTTCCAGGAGAAGGGGATTTAATAAACTGAATTTTTACCGCCACAGTTTAACCCCCCCGTCTTTGTGCACTAAGAGCTATCCCCATAGGTGTTACCAAAAAAGGGTTGTCCGGTTTCCAAGTAGGAATCCCGGTTTCCTTCTGCATAATAGTTTCTATTCCGGGAAAACAGCTGGTCCCCCCGGCCAAAAACAAATTATCCACATGAAACTTCTGAATGTGCCTTCCCACAATTGACGCTACCTTTTCCATAACCGGCTTTAATACCGGGAACAGTTCTTTCTGCCTTACAGGATTGGTCTTTAATTTTTCTGCTTCTTCAAAGGGAATTCCGTAAGCCCCGGCTACTACCAGACTAAAATGTGTCCCCCCGGTAGGTTCATCAGCTATATAGACTACTTCTCCCTCTTTTAAAATGGCAACTCCTGTAGTTCCTCCCCCAATATCCACCACAGCCCCGTTAACAATACCGAGGACTTGATTGGCAGCAGTAGGCTCGTCAATTAAGGCTATGACATCAAATCCTGCTCCCTCCGCTACGTACTGAATTGCCTTTCGGTCTCCTCCCACAGTCCCCGGAGGATAAGCTGCTGCAGCGGTTTCAAGTTCCATGCCCAGCTTCTCTTCTACTTCTGCTTTCAGTTCCTTGACAATTCTTGATGCTCCTACATAATCTACCACTAATCCGTCTTTTACTACTTCTGCATAGCGCATGGCTCCGGTAACCGGTTGACCCTTCTCGTCTACTACAGCCAGGACAATAAAGGCGGTACCCAAGTCCACACCGGTATATAATTTTGCACCTTTTTTTACGGTTACCGGTTGCTGGATAGTATCTTCAAATCTTTTTATCAACTGGTTGGCATCCTTTAAGAAGTCCATGTCTAAATTCTCCTATCTATAAGGTTGGGGACACACCTCTATTTTGGGATATTCCTTCGAGGAAT
>DUPU01000125.1 GCA_012838175.1 Clostridia bacterium | reverse complement strand
TGTATGAAGTTGCGGCTACAATTAAAGAAGGATCTGGATTCCCCAAATTAATGAATGATGAAGAGATTATCCCATTATATTTAGCTAAAGGTGCCGAAATTGACGAAGCAAATGATTATTGTGCATCTGGATGTAGTGAAGTTAGAATGCCTAACAGAGATATTTATACCAGTCCTTGCGCGTGGGTAAATCTGGGAGCAGTATTGGAAATGACTTTATATAATGGAAAAATGAAGGCCTTTGGTGACGAGCAAATTGGGCCCAAAACAGGCGATCCCAGAGAGTTTAAGAGCTTTGAAGAGTTTTGGAATGCCTATTGTAAGCAGCAGGAATATATATTAAAGCATACATTTATCCAGCAATGTGTTGTTGATAAATTACGCGCCAGATATCTGGCTGCTCCTATGACCTCCGCACTGCATGATTTGTGCATGGAAAATTGTAAGGATCTGCATTCCGGAGATATTGAGGGAGGAATTAAGTTAGGTTTTTATGATATGCTGGGTTATGGGACAGTAGTTGACTCTGTTGTTGCCGTTAAAAACCTTGTTTTTGACGAGAAGAAAGTTTCCATGAGTGAATTATTAGACGCATTGGAGTCAAACTTTGAAGGTAAAGAGGTTATCAGGCAATACTGCATTAATGCACCAAAGTATGGTAATAACGATCCTTATGCAGATAAGATTGGTAAAGATATTGAAGCGGAAGCAATTAAATATTCTAAAAAGTATCGTGCCGCTTTCGGGGCAGAACTTGATGTAAGATATGTTCCTGTAACCGCACATATTCCTTTAGGAAAGGTGGTTGGTGCCACTCCTAATGGTCGAAAAGCAGGGACTCCATTAGCTGACGGAGGTGGACCTTCCCATGGGGCGGACACAAATGGTCCTACCTGTACATTAATCTCTGTTGCCAATACAAAAAATATGGGTGATAAGGAACGAGCTGCAAGATTGCTTAACCTGAAATTAACTCCGTCTTCCGTTGCCGGTGAAGAAGGTAGCAGAAAACTAATGTCTTTGATTAGAACCTTCTGTGATCTAAAATTATGGCATCTTCAGTTCAATGTTATTAACCGGGAAACTCTATTGGCTGCGCAAAAAAATCCGGAGAAATATCGTAACTTATTGGTACGGGTTGCCGGATATAGCGCTTATTTCGTAGATTTGTCACCTGAACTGCAAAACGAGATTATAGCAAGAACAGACCATAGTTTCTAATACAGCTAATTAGTCCTGCTCTTGTTAGGGCAGGACTAATTTATAATTTAGGAGGGAAAAATGGAGAATAAAAATGAGCTCAGCGGATTGGTTTTTAATATCCAAAAATTCACTCTCCATGACGGCCCGGGCATTAGAACCATGATCTTTTTAAAAGGTTGCCCGCTAAGATGTGAGTGGTGTTCCAATCCGGAATCTCAAATCAATACACCGGAAGTGGCCTTCAATGAGGGGAAATGCATTGGTTATGAGGAGTGCGGACTGTGTGTTAAAGGGTGTCCCCAAGGCGCCATTCAACCAATGGATGAAAAAATATCCATAGACAGAGATTTATGTAATAATTGCGGGGATTGTGCTCGCCTTTGCCCGTCCCAAGCCCTTTCAGTCTTTGGCAAGTTAATGACGATCGAAGAAATCTTGAGAAAAGTTGAAGAAGACAGTGCTTTTTATGCCAGATCC
>DUPU01000124.1 GCA_012838175.1 Clostridia bacterium | reverse complement strand
CTAAGTCCCGGGTATTATAATTTTGGGGATGCCAAAGATCATGGGCATCGGTTTGCACTGCGGCCACCACCAATTGGCCATGGGATATGCCTACTGCGGTATACCCTAAAAGAGGTAAAGTTTTTTCTCCCGGAAATGAAGCATAAGCCGGGACCAAAGTACGGGTAAACCCTTGAGGGAGCAGCGCCCCTACCGCCCAAATCCTTTCTTTCTTCTTTTGATAAGGATTAAATACAAGTTCAATTAATTCTCCCCTGTCTTTATCAATCCCTAAAAGAATTCTGCCGGGTAAGGCTGCGATGGTCGCCCCTTTTGGCAAGGGTATCAATTCTTTTTCATCCGGCTCCACATAATGATAACCTGTCTTTCCGATCATACTTAAGGCAGGAAAATCAATTAATTCACCGTTTGGACGGGCAAACAGCAAGTCTGGCACCAATATCAGCTCCCCTGAAAAAATAAAGGCGATAATCAATCATCGCCTTTACTTTATGGTAATTTCGTTGCTTATGTCAAGAAGTTTCTACATTTTCTGCAGATAACGCACCGGATTGACGGTTTTGCCGTCAATATGGATTTCCAAATGGAGATGAGGTCCGGTAGACCTTCCGGTACTGCCTACCTTTGCAATTATTTGTCCTTCAATTACCTTTTGCCCCTTTTTGACAAAAAGTTTTGACGCATGCCCATAGACGGATTTTACATTATCACCGTGGTCAATGGTCACGGTATATCCGTAAACAGGGCGCCATCCGGCAAAAACAACCTCCCCGTTCTTTATCGCTTTGATGGGAGTGCCTGTAGGAGCAGCAAAGTCCGTCCCATGGTGGAAGCCGCTTTTCCGCCATCCGTATCCTGAGCTGATCACCCCAAGCACCGGCATCTGAAAAGGCCCTAAGGAACGGGAGGCTACTTTTAACTGGGGTTTTCCTTCTGCCAATTGCACCGGTGAAATATTTTCTCTTTCCTCAGTGCTGCTGTCCGGGATACGAATAACCTGCCCGATTTGCAATTTGGAGGGGGTGGTAATTTTATTTAAACTCATAAGATAGTCCACGTCTACCCGGTATTTTTTTGCGATACTCCAAAGAGTATCTCCTTCCCTTAGGGTATAATTAAACTCCGGTTCTCGGGGCAGGTAGATTATTTTTCCCTGAATCATCCGTGCCCTTGGATCCATATTATTCATAGCTGCTACCAACTCGGTATCAAGACCGAGTTGACGGCAAACGGTATCCAGATTCTCCCCGGCCTTAACATAATAAGCAACTTTATGGGCATTTGCACTTTCCGCCATAGTATTTAAAGGAACTAAAACCAGCATCAAAGTGGCAATAACCAGCACAGCTAAAGCATAATTAGTGGCTTTTGTCATAGATTCCAACTCCTTCCTTAAACCACTCGCCATATATATTTGACGAAAATTATAGAAAATATACATAAAGTAATAATGCCGCGCCGGTTGGGAGATATTTGGGGAAATATTTAAGCAGGTGATTAATAAGCATTGCCCCATGGAATATTAATCTAAAAATAATTAATTGTCAGTTCCGGTCAGAATCAATAGGGTAAATATGTACAGATAATCAAAATAAAAAAGGGACAGCACCATTAACAGCGATCCGTCCCTTAAATTAAAGCTATTATTTTAGACTTATAAACCCTAAATACCTGCCTACTTATTCAGGAAACAATTGAGGCAATGCCCGTAACAAGTCGGCATTTGTCTTGGTTTTATCCATGGCGTCAATAAGCATTTCCGTCACCTCTATACTGTTCAGGGATGCGGAAATGCGGCGGAAATGCCACATTAACTCAATTTCCTCCTTGGTGAGCAGCAAATCTTCCCTTCTTGTCCCCGACCTTTTCACATCTATGGCCGGAAACAGCCGTCTTTCCGCCAGTTTTCGGTCTAAAACCAGCTCCATATTGCCGGTACCTTTAAACTCCTCAAAGATTACGTCATCCATCCTGCTCCCGGTTTCTACCAGAGCAGTAGCCAGGATGGTCAGGCTGCCCCCTTCTTCCACTTTCCGGGCAGCACCAAAGAATCTTTTTGGTTTGTGCAAGGAGATTGGGTCCAGACCTCCGGATAAGGTTCGCCCGCTGGGGGGAATCACCAAGTTATTGGCCCGGGCTAAACGAGTAAGACTGTCTAGAAGAATTACCACATCTCTTTTATGTTCTACCAGCCTTTTTGCTCTTTCCAATACCATGTCCGCCACTTTGACGTGGTTTTCCGGCAATTCATCAAAAGTTGAACTTACTACTTCGGCTTTCACAGAGCGGGAGATATCCGTGACCTCCTCAGGACGCTCATCGATTAACAAAATAATCAGGTGCACTTCAGGATAATTCTGACTGATGCTATTGGCAATTTTTTTCAGCAAGGTGGTTTTTCCGGCTTTGGGAGGTGCCAGAATCAATCCCCTTTGTCCTTTGCCCAAAGGAGCAATTAAATCAATGATTCTCGTAGAATGATCAGCCTCTTTAGTCTCTAAAGTAATTCTTTCCTGGGGATAAATGGGGGTCAGTCCTTCAAAGTGAGACCTTTCCGAAGATAGTTCCGGATCAGCATCATTGACCGATTCTACTCGCAGCAGGGCATAATATTTTTCATTATCCTTAGGCTTCCTAACCTGACCTGCCACACAATCCCCGGTGCGCAGGTCAAACCTTCGGATTTGGGAAGGGGAAACATACATATCCTCCCCGCTGGGCAAATACCCGGTAGGACGTAAAAAACCAAAGCCATCGGGCAATCGCTCCAGGATACCCTTGGCAAACAACAAGCCGTCCTTTTCCGTTTGCGCCTTCATTATTTCCAGAATTAACTCTTTTTTATGCAATTGATAATACCGCGGAATCTCCAACTCTCGGCCGATTTTATATAGCTCAGACATGGTCTTGGCTTCCAAATCCGCAACTGTCATATGAACCTCCTGTTAAATTTAATTTTTCATCATAATAGCCGCATTTAAAGGGATAATTTATCGTAAAAAAACAGAGATGTAAGAAGGACAACCCGTTCTTCTAAGCTGCCCTCATTCAAGATCAAGTGAAGAAATATCGCGGGAATTCGATGAAGCTTCATTAAAAAAGCCTTCCAGCGAAGCTGAAAGACTTTCACTTTCAAATATAGTATATCACCGGGAAAGTTTTTTAGTCAACAAAAACAAAAATTTTTTCAAAAATTATCTATTTTGTCATTTGCCTGAGCACTTAATATTTAACTCTTCCATCAGAGGCTTTTTGGCAAAGACATGGGTTGCTTCCACAAATCTGATGGTACCTGTTTTCGCCCGCATCACCAGGGAATAGGTTTTCGCCCCCGTTGCGTTATAGGATACACCTTTAAGCAGGTTGCTGTCAGTAATACCTGTAGCACTAAAGATCACATCATCTCCCCGCACTAAATCATCCATGGTAAGCAGGCGGTTTACATCACCAATTCCCATACCTAAAGCACGATTATACTCAGTTTCATTAGAAGGCATTAATCTCCCTTGCATTTCCCCGCCCAGACATTTAAGGGCAGCGGCGGCAATAACACCTTCAGGGGCTCCCCCGATACCCATCATCATATCTACGCCGGAACCTTCCACCGCAGCCGCTACTGCCGGGGAAACATCACCGTCGGTGATTAACATAATACGTGCGCCACAATCTCTTACGTCTTTGATTAACTTGGCATGGCGTTCCCGGTCCAAAATCACCACCGTTAAATCATTAATGGATTTATTCAAGGCATTGGCCACCGCCTTAAGATTGTCCCGCACCGGGGCATCAAGACTGATTTTCCCCGCTGCTGCAGGTCCGACAGCTATCTTATCCATATACATATCAGGAGCATGCAAAAGACATCCGGCTTCCGCCACAGCCAGAACGGCAATAGCCCCGTTTAACCCTTTGGCCACCAGATTGGTCCCCTCCAGAGGGTCAACGGCTACATCCAGTTTCGGCTTGTCAGAATGTCCTAATTTCTCCCCAATATAAAGCATAGGGGCTTCATCCAATTCCCCTTCTCCAATGACCACGGTGCCGTTCATGGCAATGGTGTCAAAAACAGCCCGCATTGCTTTTACAGCCGCATCATCAGCGGCAATTTTATCTCCCCGGCCCATCCATCTTGCGGATGCTAATGCTGCCGCTTCCGTAACACGTACAAATTCTAAAGTAAGCTCTCTTTCCAATGGTTTCTCCCTCCAAAAAATTATCTGTTTATTTATTCTTTACGGTTTCCCAGTCTGCTAAAAATTTCTCAATACCGGCATCTGTCAAAGGATGCTTTACCATTTGTTGCAAAACCTTAAAAGGAACGGTGGCAATATGGGCCCCTAATAAGGCGGCCTGGGTTACATGTAAAGGGTGCCTGATACTGGCCGCAATAATTTGGGTATCCAGATTAAAGTTTCTGAAAACGGCAGCAGTTTCTTCGATTAAACCCATCCCGTCCTGATTGATATCATCCAGCCGACCTATAAATGGACTGACAAAAGCCGCTCCGGCTCTGGCGGCCAAAAGAGCTTGGTTTGTGGAAAAAATTAAAGTCATATTTACTTTAATATTCTGCCGGCTGAGAATTTTAGTTGCTTTTAAGCCTTCCGGGGTAATGGGGATTTTAATCACGATATTGGGGTGAATCCGGGCAAGAGTTTCCGCTTCTTTCACCATTTGTTCGCTATCAAGAGAAATAACTTCCGCGCTGATGGGACCGTCCACAATGGCAGCAATCTCCCTTACCACCTGTTCAAAATTCCGCCCCTCTTTGGCAATTAGCGAAGGATTAGTAGTGACCCCGGAAATAACGCCCCAGTCATTGGCTTGCTGAATTTCCTCGATATTGGCACTGTCCAGAAAAATTAGCACTAGCAAGCACCTCCATTTAGCATATTTTACTCTTTATTCCATGGATAGCAAAGTATAAAGAGCAGGGCAACCCTGCTCTCAATTTTAGGCCTTGCCGGAACTTCCAAACAGCCTGATTTTTTCTCGGATAATGTCGGTCATAGCTTTTTTAGCCGGACCCAGGATCTTTCTTGGGTCTATTTCTTTCGGGTTATTATCTATTGTTTCCCGTACCCCTTTCACAAATGCTTCCCTGATATTGGTGTCTATATTCACTTTTCTGACCCCAAGTTTTATGGCCTGTTTGATGGCTTCATCAGGAACACCTGAAGAACCGTGCAATACAATGGGAATTTTTACTAGGGATTTTATCTTTTCCAAGCGGGGAAAATCAAGTTTTGGTTCTCCCTTATACTGCCCGTGTGCTGTTCCGATGGCCACCGCCAGGGAATCTACACCTGTCTTCTCTACAAATACCCGTGCTTCCTCCGGATCCGTAAAAAGGGCATCCCGCTCATGAACATAAATATCATCTTCGGTGCCCCCGATTTTGCCCAGTTCCGCCTCAACGGAGACTCCCACCGCCCGAGCTACTTCCATTACCTTATTTGTCAAAGCAATGTTTTCTTCCAAAGGCAGTTTGGACCCGTCAATCATTACGGAAGAAAAGCCGTATCTGATACATTTGATTACCTGTTCAAAACCGGTACCATGGTCCAAATGAAGGGCCACCGGTACTGTGGACTGCTCCGCCGCCACTTGCACCAGGGCAACAATATATTTTAACCCTGCATATTTTATGGCTCCTTGGCTGGCCTGGATAATTACAGGAGATTTTTCTGCTTCAGCCGCATCTACAATTGCCTGCACAATTTCCATATTATTGCAGTTAAAGGCACCTACCGCATATCCTTCTCGCTCTGCTTTTTCCAAAAGATTTTTTACCGGTACCAAAGACATTTATTTCACCATCCCTAATTATTTTTTAGAATGACCATTAGTCCAGGGAGGAGGTATCATACTTCCGATTATTATTCCCGGTTCGGACAATTCTATTTTCCCCATTCCCTTTAATGCTAACAAGTCTTCCTTATTTTCCGCAAAAATAATTCCTTTATTACCGCAATCATTACATACCAATTCCAAGCGGTCGGGCAATATATCCAAATCAATACTATTATTTCCGCATTTACACTTTATGGAACCCTTTTTTGTAATCCGGTTCAAATATTCTAAGGCCTGCAACATTATTTCAGGGTTATCAAAATAATCTTCATAACCCTTATCATCAACGAAATCGTTTAAGCTGATCTGCAGCTGACTTGCCCTGGCCACCACCTGATCCCTGGAACCGATAAAACCGATCTCCAGTCCTGTTTCCAAACAAATTAAAGACATAACCTGGTGCGCAAATAACATTTTATAATTAAAATAATAGATATGATTAGTTTCACACATGATGCAACCGGTTTTTAAGACAAACCGATTTGATTTCATTCTGGTAATGGTAATCGTACCTTGCCCGCAGTCACAGTCAAAACACAGGCTTTTCTTCCCGGAAAAAGCAAAGAAAGAAATAGCATGAAAATTTAGCTTCCCACAATAAGGACAGCTAAGAGCTAAAACTGTTCCCGTGTTAATAACCATAACTGAATTCCCCCTAAACATAGGTAGCTCCTTCCGATTTCTGCTTACTATTTCGCCACATAATGACAAAATCCTGCAAATATTTTTTCTATACAGGGTTAAAATAATTACCGTGCAAAACCGTGACCGGAGCCCAAGTGCTATTACTTGGCAACCTAATCTTCTTCTGCCGCTCCCGTTATTTTTAAGGTATCCTTAATCTGTTTCCTCAGGTCTTGCAAGTCAAAGGGTTTGGTAATATAATTCTTAACTCCCATTTTTGCTGCTTCCGACACTATTTCCAATTCTCCGTAAGCAGTCATCATAATCACAGGATTATAATAGCCGATACTGCGCAAGTGTTTTAATAACTCCAGGCCATTCATGCGTGGCATTTTCATATCCATCACCACTAAATCGGGAAAAGAGTTTTCCACTATACTAATTGCCTCTATCCCGTTTGCCGCACTACGTACCTCTTTAAACTCATCCTTTAAAGCTTCACAAAGCAGCTTTCTTACGCCTAATTGGTCATCCACAACAAGTATAGAATAATCTGAGTAGTCTCTTTTTACCTCCCTGGACATACCTATCCCCCCAAACCAATATTAGCGGCAAATATTTAGTTTTAAAGAGTATTCCATATCTGCTGGTAATTTCCTCCTTTTAGCTCCTTTTTATTTTTACCAAAAGGAAGAATAGCTTTTTGGTATTTTTAAGGTAAGGTTCGGATATGGCTGATTTTCCCGTTTTTTAAAAAAATTCTGGGGATGCGGGCTCCGGATGTTGTCCGTCTGAGGGGAATTTTCACTTCTGTTCCAGCTTTTATTTTATGACCTGTAATATCAATCATGGACATCTGCATACCAATTCTCCCCACTACCGGCAACCTTTTCTCTTCGCAAATCATGTAATTCGCCAGTACCGCACCTGCCAGGTGGGAAAATATTTTGGCAGTTGACTTCACCAAATCATAAACCTTTGCCGGCCTGGTATGGGGCAAAACCCCAAAACCATCGGCATAACCTATGGGGACCACCCCCACTTCCATAGGCTTTCGTACCATATAATCCCGGCCGTACCCGACGGATTGGCCGGGTGTGAGTTTTTTCACCGAAATAATCCGGCCTTTTGCCTGCCAAGGGTCTTTCAAATCAATCCTTCTTGCCACGTGGGAAGAGGGATACTGACCGTAAAGAAGAGTACCGACCCGAACCATATTCAGATAAGCTTCCGGCATGTCCAATACGGCGGCACTGTTGGCAATATGGGCCAAAGGGACGTTTTTTTCTTTTTTTATCTCTTTCAAAATATGTAAAAATAAGTTTAATTGCTTTTGGGAATAACTTTTATCCTTCATCATGGCGGTAGCCAAATGAGAATAGATGCCCTCCATAAATACCTGGGGGTACTCCATCAATCTTTCCATAAAAGAAGATATCTCTTCCGGCAAAATTCCTGTCCGGCCCATCCCTGTTTCCACTTTTAGGTGAAACCGGGCCTCCTTTCCCATTTTTTTCGAAAAGTCAGCCAGGGCATCAAGGGATTCCACGTTGTCTATGGTGGGAACCAAGCCCTTTTCCAATATTGTTTCCGCCTGGTCCGGCAACATAGGAGCAAAGACCAATATGGGCTGCCGGATTCCATGGTTTACAAGCTCTACCCCTTCTTCCACAGTGGTAACAGCAAACATGTCTGTTCCGGCTTCCTCCAGAGCTTTAGAAATTTCAACTCCTCCATGTCCATAAGCATCTGCCTTGACCACGGATAAAATTTTTACCTGTTCCGGTACCAATTGCCTGATTTGAGAAAAATTATAGGTAATAGCATCCAAATCAATTTCTATCCAGCGCACAAAATTATGCAACCTAGAATCCCCTTTTTACTTAAATTTTTTCCTGAGGGAAATTAATTTACGCACTCCCTTATAATACACAGGTTCTAAAACCTGATAAAGCCAGTAAACCGCCGGCTGAAAGATTAGGTCATATTCTCCGATAAATTCGGTAAACTCCCCGCTGAACCCTTTTTTGAAGCGGTAAAGACCGTACAAAGGATTATCCTCGGACAAGTCCCCGGACACACCGCGGAAATCATAAAGGGTACAGCCTTGACTTTTTGCCCACTTAATCATTTCCCATTGCATCAGGTAATTAGGCATGGTATTTCGAGCCTCATTGCTGGAAGCCCCATAAAGATACCAAGCCTTGTCCCCGATTTTCAACAAGATAGCGCCCGCAATGACCTTGTCCTCAAATTTGGCTAAAAACAGTCTGGTAAATCCGGGGGGTGTTAAAAGATCATAAAGGTCGGCAAAATATTGAAAGGATCTTACTAAAAACCGATCCCGAGCGCAGGTCTCCTGTAAAACCCGGTAAAACACGGTCAAATCTTCCCTGGTGCCGTTATTAATAATTTTCACGCCTTTTCTTTCGGCCAAGCGAATATTATACCGGGTTTTTTGATGAAAGTTCTTCATCAATTGTTCTTCATCAGGAGAAATATCCAAGCGAAAAACATATTTAGGCTGGATTCCTTCAAACCCCTCTCCCTTTTCCACACCCCGAAAGCCTTCTCTTTTTAAAGCCTCATGCCACAAAGGATCTTTGGCCGGAATATCAGGGTCAATTTTTAAAAAGATGGCCTGATGTTTTCGGGCCAGTTTTTTTATTTCCTCCAGCAAAAAGGAAAACAGCCCCGGATGAGAGATATCCAGCACAGGTCCCCGAGGAGCATAAAAGATGTTTTTTTTCAAAATCGGAACCGACCGTTTTAAAATGGAAACCGCCGCCACCGGCTGCCCCTCTTCTTCTACCATCAATCTTAAAGGCTGCCACCCTGTTTTGGCTTTCAGTTCCCCCCACTCCCAAGTCTGAAGCACATGGCCTTTGACGGACGAGGCAATGAATTTATTAAAATAATCTTTCTCGGAAATGTCTATTAAACGTCCTTGAAAACCCAAGTTTTTATTTCCTCCTCACCACCGTGACAGGGGACGGTTCTCTGACACGCAAATATTTCATATCTATTTTTCCCGTAATACCCTTTTGTTAACCTTATCTGGCAATATTG
>DUPU01000123.1 GCA_012838175.1 Clostridia bacterium | reverse complement strand
ATTTTCCTCTTCCTGACCCACCTTTAGAATTAGGAGGGACATTTAGGAGGGATATTAAAACCAAAACAATTATTTTGTTTTCAAGAACCCCGTATTATCAGGGTTTGCACACACCGACGGATGAAAGCACGAAGTAGATTTTGAGTCCAGCACGTCTGCCAATTCCATCACTTCGGCATATGATTTATTTGTCCCGATTAATCCGGGCAAAGTATATTTTACAATTATATTAAGAATTTTGCAAGTGATTTTTGCCTGATGGCCCATCTTTTTTGTGGATCAGGTACCAGAATCAGGATAAACATAGTTTGTTATTTATTAGTAAAATAATTCTTTTGTGTTTTGAACCATTTACTTGCTTTTGTCTGGTATAATAAAAACATCATGGTTTATTGTAGCCCTTTGCTGAAATAAAAGCAAGGAATGTGGAGTTTTTAGTGGAATATAATCTAGATTATATTACCCATGGATATAAAGGAACGGAGTATTTAACCTTATGTATACAGATGAGGAATTGGTTCGCAAAAGCCAAAAAGGTGATATTGCTGCTTTTGAGCAATTAATATCTAAATACCAGCAAAAAATATATAATATTGCATATCGTTTGATGGGTAATCCTCATGATGCCGGTGATTTGGCCCAGGAGGCTTTGATTAAGGTATATAAATCTATAGGCAGTTTTCGCCTAGATGCCTCGTTTAGTACTTGGGTGTATCATATTGTCACCAATGTATGTCGAGATGAGCTTAGAAAGCGGAGCCGCCAACAGGTTTCATCTTTAGATGAACCATTAAATCTCCGTGATGGAGAAGTTAATAGGGAAGTAGCTGATTTTACAAATTGCCCGGATTATGCCTATGAGCAAAAGGAGTCTGAGGAGTACATACAAAAACTTATCAACAGCCTGAATCCTGATTACCGTATGGTCATTGTTTTGAGGGAGATTATGGGATTCAGTTATGATGAGATTGCCCAGGAACTGAATATAACTTTGGGAACGGTAAAATCCAGACTGAACAGAGCCAGGAGGTACTTAAAGGACATGATTTTGGCAGAACGGGAACAACCAAAAACATTTTCTTCCCAGTTTAGTCAAAAGCCTTGATGTTCGGCAGCAGGACTTCACTTTTCTGCACCGGACTCACTTATTTCAGAGGAGATGATGGGATGGCTAATTATTCAAGGATAGTATATTTGGTCTTGCTGATAACTGTAACAGTTTTTTTTATCTGCGGGTGTGGGACAGCGGAGCTTTCCGAGGGGGAGCCGGTGGATAAGGAGCTTCCCGGAGAGGTAGAAATAGAAGCTCCGGAAGCAGAAATCCCGGAGATTTCATTATTGGCTGTGGGTGACGTGATGCTGGCCAGGAAATTAGACCGTTTAATCAGGGAAAAAGGCATGGATTACCCTTTTCTTATGACAAGAGAAATATTATCGGAAGCGGATATTGCTTTTGCCAATTT
This sequence comes from Clostridia bacterium, assembly GCA_012838175.1. Lineage (GTDB taxonomy): Bacteria > Bacillota > Dehalobacteriia > Dehalobacteriales > Dehalobacteriaceae > DUPU01. The sequence goes on along the minus strand of DUPU01000123.1, from coordinate 14,298 downwards.
GGAATCTCCCTTATCCGATCAGGGGGCAAAACTTGACGGCAAAGGAATTTGGTTTCGGGGTAATCCGGAAAATAAGGAGGCGTTAGTGCAGGCTGGTTTTGACGTGATCAGTTTAGCGAATAACCATGCTCTGGATTATGATGCTCCGGCGCTTTTGCAAACCATAGAATTGTTAGAGGCTGCCGGGATAAAGCCTGTGGGCGGCGGAGAGAACATAGATGAGGCCCGCCGTCATGTGATCATAGAAAGGGAAGGCATTAGGGTTGCTTTTTTAGCTTACAGTGAAATGGCTGACATCGTATGGAGTTATAAACACCCGCGTATGCTCAAGGCCACGGAAGAAATACCGGGTATAGCACCTTTAGTTGTGGAACAAATTATAGAAGACATAGAAAAAGCCAAGGAACAGGCGGATTATGTTTTCCTTTCCTTGCATTGGGGTGTAGAATATAAAGAAATGCCTGAGGACTACCAGATTGAAATTGCTCATCAGCTTATTGATGCCGGGGCAGATGTGATTTTAGGCCATCATCCTCATTGCCTGCAAGGGGTAGAGGTGTATCGTCACGGGCTGATAGCTTATTCCTTGGGAAATTTCGTTTTTGACCAAAACTGGTCGGATGAAACCAGGGAAGGTCTGCTCCTTAAGATAAATTTAAATCCAACCTCCCTTCTTCGGGCAGAGTTAATACCTATATTTGTTAATGACGGTCAGCCGGTGGTGGCAGCAGGAGAAAGAGGGGAGAAGATATTGAGCCGGACGAAAAACATTTCGGAAAGATTAGGGACAAGCCTGGAATTGACAGAAGGAAAAGCGGTGATTTTTTCCCGGAATCAGGAGATTGAGCCGGATCTGGAGCAAAAATTTGACCAGGAGGGAGGACAGGTGATATGAAAAAATTTTTAATTGTGGACGGAAACAGTTTAATCCACCGGGCTTTTTATGCCTTGCCTTTGCTTTCCAATGCTCAAGGCGACTTTACTAATGCAGCTTACGGTTTTACCACCATGTTTACAAAAATACTTGCCGAAGAGCAGCCGGATTATGTGATTGTATGTTTTGATAAGGGTAAAGTTACTTTCCGTACTGAGCAGTTTCAGGACTACAAAGGTCATCGGAAGGCCACACCTCCGGAGCTTCGCCCTCAGTTTCCCCTGGTCAAAAGAATCCTGGCCGCAATGAATGTTGCTTTTGTCGAATTAGAAGGATATGAGGCGGATGATTTAATTGGTACCATGGTGCAAAAGGGAGAAGAGGCCGGATTTAATAACCTGGTTTTAACCGGTGATAAAGATGCGCTCCAATTAGTGTCCGACCGGTCTACAGTTTTACTTATTCGAAAAGGGATTTCTGATTTGGACCGGTATGACCGGCAGGCAGTTCTTGACAGATACGGGCTGGAACCTAAGCAAATTATTGATTTAAAAGGCTTAATGGGAGATGCTTCGGATAATATTCCCGGGGTACCGGGTATTGGGGAGAAAACAGCTCTAAAGCTGCTGCACCGGTACGGTACCGTGGAAGGAATATATGAGCACCTGAATGAGATTACATCGAAATTGGGAGAAAAACTGCGGGAAAACAGGTCTTTAGCGGATTTATCAAAAAAGCTGGCATCCATTGAGTGTTGTGTTCCTATGGAAATCGATTTTTCCCAATACCAAAGCAAACTGCCCGATTATGATAAACTCCTGGCTATATATAAAGAACTTGACTTTAAAAGCCTTATCAAAGGTATTCTGGATCGTATGGCGGCGGCAAACCAAGGAACACCTTCTGTTTTAGATGAAGAGAGAGAAGAAAAATTTAGTTTTAATCAAATTTCCGATATCAATGAAATCCGGGAAATACTTCATGAGGTGGATAAGTCTTTGTCTCTGGCAATTTATGTAACCCACCGGGGAGATTATTTTCAGGGGGATGTTTCTTCCCTGTCCTTTGCTTTTTCCGGACATGATGCTTATGCCGTTTTTGAAGACAATATGGGGACAGAATCTTTTTGTGCTGTTTTAAAAATGATTTTTCAGGAGAGCCAATTAAAGAAAATAGTTTATAATGCCAAAGAGCTTCAGGTAATGCTGGCTCATAAAGGTATTAAAATTAGGGAAGCAGTGTCTGACGTGATGCTGGGAGCATATTTACTTAACCCCGGGGCTTCGGAATACAGTTTAGAATCCTTGTCTTTGGAGTATTTAAATAAAGCCTTGGTTACCAGAGAAAATGAGGTAGAGGATCATGCCCGGCGTGCTCAAGTGCTTTTGCAGCTTAATACTGTTATTGAAAGAAAAATACGGGAGCAAGGGATGGAGAAACTTTACCGGGAGGTTGAGCTTCCTCTGGAAATGGTATTGGCAGAGATGGAATTTACCGGAGTAAAAGTAGATGGGGACATGCTAAAGACCATGTCCGGCCGGTTGGAAGGAGCAATTTCCGAAATCAGCAGGGAGATTTACCGGTTAGCCGGAGAGGAATTCAATATAAATTCACCAAAACAACTGGGAGGAATTCTTTTTGAAAAATTAGGTCTCCCTCCCTTAAAAAAGACCAAAACCGGATATTCTACCAATGGGGAAGTATTAGAGCATTTGGCTGAGCGGCATGAGATTGCCGCCAAGATTATTGAACACCGGATGCTGGTAAAATTAAAATCTACATATGTTGACGGTATGCAGTCTTTGATTAATCCTCAAACGGGAAAACTGCATACTTCATTTAACCAAACAGTAACTGCTACGGGGCGGCTTTCTTCTACAGAACCTAACTTGCAGAATATTCCCATTCGGATGGAGCTGGGGCGGCAGATAAGAAAGGTATTTGTGCCCGGAGAAAAAGAAAACCTACTCCTGGCCGGGGATTATTCCCAAATTGAATTAAGGGTTTTAGCACATATTTCCGGAGACCTTGTCCTTCAGGAAGCTTTTCGGAAAGACCAGGACATTCATGCCCGGACGGCTTCAGAAGTATTCGGGGTGCCTATGGAACAAGTGGACGGAGAAATGCGGAGAAGGGCCAAGGCCGTTAATTTTGGCATTATTTATGGTATCAGCGACTATGGTTTGGCCCGGGAGTTAGGCATTACCAGGAAAGAGGCCAAAAAATATATTGATAGTTATTTTGCCCGTTATCAAGGAGTAGCTGAATATTTGCGCCGAGTGGTTGCTGAGGCCAAAAACACAGGCTATGTCACAACAATATTGAATCGGAGACGTTATCTCCCGGATATTTTTAGTTCCAATTATAATGTGAGAAGTTTCGGCGAAAGAACGGCCATGAATACTCCCATCCAAGGCAGTGCCGCGGATATTATCAAAGTGGCTATGGTCAATGTATTCAATCTTTTAAAAGAAAAGGGCTATCGCTCCAAAATGATTTTACAGGTGCACGACGAATTAATTTTTGAGGTCGTGCCGGAGGAGATGAAAACCCTGGCAATAGAAATTAAAAACCTGATGGAAAATGCCATTTCTTTAGATGTACCTTTGAAGGTAGATTTAAAATGGGGCAAGGACTGGTATCAAATGAATAAATATCAGATATAGGCTGAGGAGGACAAAAATGCCGGAACTACCTGAAGTGGAAACAGTGAAAAGAACCCTGGCCAAATATCTCATTGGCCAAAAAATAATACAGGTATCGGTTTATCAGGAAACAGTAATTAAAATACCTGATGTCAATGAATTTAAAAATGAAATAATAAATAAAACCATTACCGATATTGATCGGCGTGGGAAATACCTGATCTTCGGTTTGTCTGAGGGTTATAAAATGGTTATCCATCTAAGGATGACGGGACAACTGGTGTATGGGGAAAAAACCATGCCTGTAAAAAAGCATACTCATGTAATTTTTGAGCTGTCCGACGGCCGGGAATTAAGATTTACTGACCAACGCCGTTTCGGACGGATTTGGCTGGTGCCGGAGGATGAATTGTTAGGAGTTTCCGGACTTTGTACTTTAGGCCCGGAGCCTCTGCGGGATGATTTCTGCTGGGAAGCCTTTCAGTCTCAATTGAGTAAACGTCAGACCAGGATCAAAGCTCTATTGCTGGATCAAAGTTTTATCGCCGGAATCGGTAATATCTATGCTGATGAAATTCTCTACCGGAGTCAAATTCACCCGGAAAGAAAAGCTGCTTCATTAAGCAAAGATGAGGCTGCTCGGCTCTTTTCCGAGGTGCAAAGCACTTTAAAGGAGGCTATTGCCCACCGGGGGACTACTTTTAGCGATTATGTCGACGGGCGAGGAGAAAAAGGAACCTATCAAAACTATTTAAACGTATATCAACAATTAGGGAAAAAGTGTCCAAGATGTGGCGCTGATATAGAGCGGGTCAAGGTTGGCAGCCGCAGTGCCTACTATTGCCCGGGCTGTCAAAAGTAAAATAAGAAAAGTTTAAGTATGTTAGGGTGTGGATCGGTGAAAGTCATTGGTTTGACCGGAGGAATTGCCAGCGGGAAAAGTACGGTGGCATCCTATTTGAAAGAACTGGGAGCATATGTGATAGATGCTGATAAAATCGCCCGTGATATTGTACAGCCCGGCGGACCTGCCTATGTGGAAATAGTGCAGGAGTTTGGGAAAGATATTTTGGATCCGGACAGAAACATTGACAGAAAGAAGCTAGGTGGAATTATTTTTAGAAATCTCGAAGACAGGGAAAAATTAAATGGAATTATGCATCCCAAAATATACCGCCTGATGGAAAAACAAATAGAATCGATTAAAAAAGCTGATCCAAAGGGGATTATCGTGTTGGATGTACCCCTTTTGATTGAAACGGGAATGACCAAGATGGCAGATGAGGTTTGGTTGGCCTGGCTGCCGGAAGAACTGCAGAAAGCCCGTTTAATGGAAAGAGACGGTTTTACAGAAGAGGAAGCCGAAAAAAGGATTAAATCTCAGATGCCACTTAATAAAAAAAGAAAATTTGCCCATCGGATTATTGACACCAGCGGTTTATTAAAGGATACTAAAAGACAGGTAAATTTTTTTTGGAAACAAATTAAAAAGCATGAATAATAACAAAAAACGTAGAATAAATACTACACTGGTTTTAGGAGTGGACTTGATTGTTTTTAATTTTCCGGCGTATTATCAAGTTTCTGATTATTTCCGGAATTATCTTTGGTTTAGGCTATTCAATCATCCTTAATTCTCCGGTACAGAAAATTATTTATCCTGTTCTCTATCCGGAATATATTTTTCCTTATGCAGAAAGGTATCAGGTGGATCCCTATTTGGTAGCAGCGGTGATCAGAGCGGAAAGCAGGTTTTCTCATACAGCGGAATCAGGGTCCGGAGCTAAGGGATTGATGCAGATTATGCCGGACACGGCTAAATGGGCGGCAGAACAATTAAAGTTGGACTATGACCAGGAGATGCTTTTTGATCCGGAATACAACATCAGAATCGGGTGCTGGTATTTGGGACAACTTTTCCATAACTTTCAAGGAAACCTGGTAGTAGTACTGGCTTCCTATAATGCCGGAGAGGGGAATGTACGGAAGTGGCTGGGGAAAAACCTTTGGGATGGCAGGTTATCCAGTTTGGATCGGATTCCTTTTACTGAAACCCGTCTTTATGTGTACAAAGTATTAAAATATTATGAGCGATACCGTGCTCTTTATAAGAATAATAAGTAGTTAGCATGATGTTCAAATTAAATTGCTTGTGCAAAATAAGTAGGGGAGTGTCAGAATTGAAAACATACGAGATTGATTCATTAAAGAAGGTAAACCAAATTTCTGTTGGACAAGACCGCCGTTTTTTCTCAGCAACTCATGAAGAAATCCTTTCCGGAGCGACCACGGATATTTATTTTGTAAAAACCATGGAAATATTGCGGGATATGGAATTGTCCGACACAATTGTTACTGCTGAGATTTTTCCCCGGAAACCGGGTATTTTTGCCGGGGTGCCGGAAGTACATAATCTTTTGAAAGACAAGGATATTGAGTTATGGTCCCTGCCGGAAGGGTCGGCCTTTCAGCCGAAAGATATTGTGATGCGCATTAAGGGTAAGTACAGTGAATTTGGCTTATTTGAAACCACCATACTGGGTTTTTTAGCCAGTTCCAGTGGCTGGGCTACCGCTGCCCGGAAAGTGAAGGAGGCGGCAGGAGACAGTCCCATTTCTTGTTTCGGTGCCCGGCATGTGCATCCTGCGGTGGCTCCGGTGATGGAAAGGGCTGCCTTGGTAGGCGGGGCAGATTCCGCCAGCTGCATCTTGGGCGCAAAACTGGCGGGACGAGAGCCGGCCGGCACTGCTCCTCATGCCCTGATGCTTATTATAGGTGATACGGTAAAGGCGGCTCAGGCCTATCATCAATTTATGCCTTCAGGAGAATTAAGATTGATTCTGGTGGATACTTTTAAGGACGAGGCTGAAGAGTCTTTGAGACTGGCGGAAGCATTAGGAAAGGACCTTTATGGTGTTCGTTTGGATACTCCCAGTGAGCGGGGAGGGGTTACTCCTCAGTTGGTCAGAGAAGTAAGAGCTCGTTTGGATCTGGCCGGTTTTGATTATGTAAAAATTTTTGTATCAGGGGGGTTGGATCCTGACCGGGTACGTTTATTAAAAGAAATGGGCGCTGATGCTTTTGGAGTAGGCAGTTATATTTCCGGAGCCCCTGCCATTGACATGACCATGGATTTAAAAGAGGTTAACGGAAAACCCATTGCCAAAAGAGGACGGATACCCGGTGTGATTAACAACCGGGAGTTAACCAGGATAATTTAAAGATATATTAAGGAAAGTAAAAATGAAAATATTCCGCAGCAGCCTGTTAATTATTATGTTCCTGTTGCTTTTTGGCCTATCAGGGTGCAGCAAATCTGATTTTGATAGTAACGTAACATTTCATGCACCTCAGACACAGGATAAGAGGGTTATTATTGAACATTTAAAAACTCCTGTCACTACCATTGATCCCGCCTATGTGCAAAATGAAAGTGAAATAATGATTGCAAAGCTCATCTTTCAAGGGTTGGTTCAGGAAAATTCTGAAGGGGAAGTAGTGCCTTGCCTTGCCAAGGAGTGGACAGTTTCTCCCGATGGGTTAACCTATGTTTTTTATTTGCATAAAGGAGTGTATTTTCATAACGGGAAGGAGATCAAAGCCGGCGATTTTAAATTCTCTTGGGAAAGGGTCTTACGTATAAATGCGCCTTACGCTTATCTTTTTGCCAACATTCAGGGGGCAGATGAGGTTTTGGCAGGAAAGGAAACCCTGGCATCGGGTATTACGGCTTTAAATGATTATACCCTGAAGGTAACATTAAAGCGTCCTCAGAAAAATTTTATTAATTTACTCACCCATCCTGCCGGAGCGGTTTTGGATCGTTATGAGTTAGTGGAACAAGGTGTAAACTTTGCCAAACCGGGGAATATGTCTCAACCTGCTTATATTCCCAGCGGAAGCGGCCCCTTTTTGCTTATTGAATGGATAGACGGGAGAAATTTGACTTTAGGGAGAAATCCATTATATTTCCATGAAAAGCCGTCTATTTGGCGGGTAGAATTTACTTTAGCAGAAAAAGTGGAGGATGCCTTACTGGATTTTTTGGCCGGGAAGGTACTTGTGCTTCAAGATGTCACTTCCCATGATTTAGATCGTTCCATAATTGAACCTGACCAGATTTCTTTATTGGAAAAACCTTTACAAAAATTCAGGTACGTGGGAATAAATGCAAAGATTAAGCCATTTGACAATAAATTTGTGCGGGATGCAGTGATGTACGGCTTAAATGACAAGGAAATTCTTTACGCTTCCCGAGGTGAGAGCGGAGAAGTACTCACCGGATATGTTACGGATTATTGGTACCGGCAATCAGTTCAGGAAAAAATATATTACACCTATAATAAGGAAGCGGCTGTAAACATGCTGGTTCAGGCCGGTTACCCCGGGGGGGAAAAACTCCCTGAGATTCCCTTCTATTGTGGGGATACTGATGAAGACCGCATTGTAGGGGAAAAGATTGTGGAAAATTTAGCGGCTATTGGGTTGCAGGTTAAAGTATATCCTCTGCCCCAAAAGGATTTAAGAAGAGTTGTGAAAAACGGGGAAGCGGCATTTTACACAGGGGTATTTACTGCAAAGAGTTCTGAGCTGGAGGATTTCTTTCGGGAACAGGTTGATTCAAAATGGCAAAAAACCATCAGCAATCCTGATTGGGATGTGCTGCTGGATAAAGCCGGTCAGCAGGATCAAACCATGAGATTAAACTTATACCGGCAGTTGGAGAAAGAAATTTTGGGGGATTCCAGAATTCGATATTTGTATTCCTATAAATCTGCTGCAGTTGTCTCGGATCGTTTGGATAGTTTTCAACTTGGACCGGGGAACAATGTATATTTTGAGGGAGTCCGTTTTAAGGAAGATATCCCTGACTAGTGATAATGTATAAAAAAAGAATCTTCGGTGACATTATGTGGTATAAGATCTAATCATGGGAGGCTGAGCCGTGATTGATTACAAGTACCACGTAACATCACTGGTAGCCGTTTTTCTTGCCCTTGGGGTGGGTATCCTGATTGGCAGCATGGCTTTGGGCCAGGAATTTATCGGGGAACAACAGGAAGCATTAATCAATCGTCTAGAGGGAGATTTCCAACAGCTCCGGATTCAAAATGGGTTGACCCGAAGTGAACTGGTTGCGGCTAATAATAAGATAAAAGAATACGAAGAAATTTGCCGGAAAATGATGCCGGCAATAATCAAAGATAAACTGCAGAATTACCGGGTGGTAGTGATTGAAACTGGGAATGGCTGCAGTTTAGAAAATATTTTAGGTCCTTTGGAAACTGCCGGAGCAGAAGTTGAAGCAGTGATTTCCGTATTAAGTGATTTTTCTTTGGCCAATGTGAGTACCTTAAATTATTATCCGGAAAATACAAAGGACGGCAATGTCCTAAATATGCTGGGTGAGGCTATCATTTTTGGCGATGAAAAAGGGGTAATTGATGATTTGGCCAAAAGAAAGCTTGTCAAATTTTCCGGTTCAACCGGTAGATTTATTGATGCTGTAATACTGGCTGGAGGTAGCAAGACAGATATGGCGGAACAAGCAAAATGGCTGGACCTGGGCTTGACAGAGTATTTTTTGCAAAACAATGTGAATGTTATCGGGGTGGAACCAAGCTCGGCCGGTTTTTCATATATGTCCTTTTACCGGAGCAAACCCATTGCTACCATTGATAATATAGATTCGATACCCGGACAGATTTCTCTTGTTTATTCGGTTTTAGGAGAGAAAGGACATTTTGGGATAAAAGAAACGTCTGAAACATTGATGCCTGAGTTATGGTAAAAATTTTGCCTATCTGTTGAATATCCTGAGGGTATTTGTTATAATAGCCTTCAGGTATTCCGGGATTGTCCGGGTAAATTTTAGAGTTGAATCAATGATATGGATGTGTTAAAATAAACTTTGTCCAAAAGAATTCGTGTCGGAGTGGCGGAACTGGCAGACGCGCACGTTTGAGGGGCGTGTGGGCAACCGTACGGGTTCAATTCCCGTCTCCGACACCAATTTTTTAATAGGTGAACTCTGGTTATAAAAAAAGCCAGGTTTTTTTTATATTTAGGCAGATATTAACTATGATGCTTTATTTATGGGTATTATCGAATATAAGCATTCACATAAATAATGGATATGTTTCCGCAGATGGCTTACTGATTTCAGAAAAATCATTAAATAGGCGGTGAAATGAATGGAAATCAGGCGATACAGTAAAGAAGATGAAACTTTGCTTTTTGATTTGCTCATCAATGAAGGAGACGATTGGATTGATTATCACGGACCGGTTGGTCGCAATAAATATATAAAAGCACTTGAATCAAGCATCACATATATCGCTTATGATGAGAACCTTGTGTGCGGTTATGTGCGCTGCCGGGAAGACGACGGTTTCGGTGTCTATATATTTGATTTGCTCGTAAGAAAAACACACCGGGGAAAGCGAATAGGTAAAACCCTTATGGAAAGGGTGTGCAAGGACTTTCCAAATCAACCGATTTATGTGATGAGCGATGTTGACCCGTATTACGAAAAACTTGGATATCGTAAAGAGGGATCAATATTTGAAGTGAAAGCAAAATGAATTTAGGAACTCTACATAATGATTTCGTAGAGTGCCTTATCGTATTCAACCTTATCCATCAGCATCTACTGTCACACCAGACTTGAATTTCACGGTGAATTTGTCCGCGACAGCTTGCTTGCCGCTGTAGACTGTGACCTTTTCAATCACGCCGGATGAGCTGCTCGTCATATTCGGTAATTGCTGTGGGCTGTCCTTATAGGAATCGCCTATATCAGCAATGCGTTTTTTAATTCAATCCCAATGATCTCGAGTTGTACTTTCTGTTTTTTGAAGCAGGCTGTGAATTTCATCGCCAACTTTATCAAAAACAATGGATATTAATGGGTCGAACAGTGGCTTTTGTCACTGATTTAATACAATAATAATTGTACAAGGAGGTGTGATTAAATGCTGAAAGAATTTAAAGAATTTGCAGTAAAAGGAAATGTTATTGATCTTGCTGTTGGTGTGATCATTGGCGGAGCGTTTGGCAAAATCGTTTCATCTCTCGTTAATGACATACTGATGCCTATTTTTGGTTTTATTTTGAGTGGGATAAACGTATCAGATTTAAAATTTGTCATCAAACCGGCTAGTGGCGATATCCCGGAAGTGGCCATCCTTTATGGTTCATTCATTCAAGCAATCGTAGATTTCTTAATAATTGCTTTTTCAATTTTCTTGTTTATAAAACTTCTTTCATTATGGAAAAAGAAAGAACAAGAGGAGCCACCTGCTCCAGCGGCGCCAGCTCCGGAAGTCATTCTTCTTGAAGAGATTCGCGATCTATTGAAAACAAAGCAGTAAGGGCTGACTAAAAGAATACACCCCTTGCCCTTAAATTATTTCTTATAAGCCGAGGGATGCCCATGGTATCTTTAGAAAAATAAGAAGATAATGAAGTTTAAAAACCTTGCAGCTGAATTTTGTTTTTACAGAGGAGAGAGCTGCTGAAAAGGAGAATGGAGGTATATTATGATATTTGTATGTTACCCGAAATGTACTACCTGCCGGAAAGCTAAGAAATGGCTGGAGGAAAACGACATTGCCTTTGAAGAACGGAATATCAAAGAGAATAATCCTACAATAGAGGAATTAAAAGACTGGCATAACAAGAGCGGTCTTCCGCTGAAGAAGTTCTTCAATACCAGCGGAATGCTGTATAAGGAACTGAAGCTGAAGGACAAGCTCCCCACCATGAACGAGAATGAACAATATAGCCTGCTGGCATCAGACGGTATGATAGTAAAGCGCCCGATTCTTATCGGTGACGGTTTTGTAATGGTAGGATTTAATGAAGCTGATTGGAAAGCTGCACTTGGTATCGAATAACCGATCGTTGTTGGCCTGATTAAGAATGAGTGGGCCTGCCTTCGTCACTAGAGGGTGGGCCTAGCGCGAAGGAAGCAAAAGAACCGCAACTGTGCTTTCCGCTTCCCGATATAGGAGATTAAAAAAGTGAACTAGAATGGTCAATATATCAATAGAATATTTAAAACAAAGACTAAAGATCAGGATATCAAGAAAAAGGAGGACGTATTATGCTCCATAAAATTCGAACCACAAAACCACAACAGTTCATTGACATAACCAATAAGGTTGCCGACGAGGTTAAAAACAGCAATGTACGGGACGGCATCGCAGTTATATATGTTCCCCATACAACAGCCGGAGTCACAATAAACGAAAATGCTGACCCGGATGTTGTGCGAGACATGATTTCTGCACTGGACAAAACGTACCCCGTGCATGGAGAATATCTCCACTTTGAAGGGAATTCCCACGCTCATATAAAGGCTTCTCTGATGGGCTCTTCCTGCACTGTGATGATCCAGGACGGAAAACTTCTGCTGGGCACCTGGCAGGGGATCTATTTTTGCGAATTTGACGGGCCTAGAAACAGGGAATTTTATGTGAAGATCATTAGAGACTAATCGACTACGAATTCGAATAAGGATCTAATATACATGATTGGAAAAAATATGAAGGGCTGTCTGCCAAAAGCCGGGGATGTTGTAGAATATCCTGAAGGCCTTATATAAGTATTTGCACCAAAAATTTTGATAGAAAAAAAGGATGTCGCTACTACTTCAAAAAGTAGTTTAGCAACATCCCCATATGACATTTTTGCAAAATATTAATTTTAGCTTAAATCTATATATCGTGCCTTTACGCCTTCCAGGCTGTTAAGCTCATTAACCAAGGCCTCAACATCTTCCTTATTGCCGCAAGGCTGCAATACGATAATCCCGTCATTTGAACATGCATCGTCACTTACTTCATGCAATCCCAAACGTGTTTTGATCTTACACCCGTTTTTTGTAAGTGTCTCTTGAAATTTTGCTGCATGGTCAATTCTGTTTTCCATTCGAACGCCGATAAGATAGTAACAAGACATTAAATTACCCCCTTAGCAATAGTTTCCATTATATTATTAATCCCATTATAACAATTTCGTATTTTTGATACAAGCAAAGCTTTCTTAAAGGTATCTATCAAGATAACTCGGGTACTTTTATTGATATTTCGTGCTTATGCAGATATAATTCTTATAAGCATTTAGAAGCAATTAAGGTTGATAATATTTTGGAGAAATCCTTAAAGCATGAGTGCCGGGGGGAGCTGATCTTTATGAACATCTATGCCGCGAGGATTATCACACTAGATGCTAAAAGTGCGACCGGGACTTGGCGTTGAAGCATTGTGAAAAATGAAGTTGCAATACTATGGAAAAAGTATTGACAAATGTACGATTAGAGAAAACAATGATACTATAAATGCAATAGTTTCTGATAACAATCCTGATTCATTTGCGTAGACTTATGTAATGACGATTGTATACCAGGAGGTGCACCAGGTGGACTTATTAAAAATGCCCGGTGTAGTTTATTGTGAATTTGAAAAAGGAGATTGCATCATTCGGCAAGGGGAATTGGTGGAAACGATCTACTATTTACAAAGCGGGTCCTGCTATCGTTGCACTATCACTGACAAAGGAGAAGAAATTATTTATGGGATTAAAGAATCCAACGACTTTGTAAAATCTTTGCTGGGCGTGCTAATCATTTTTACTGATGGATACAGTAATAATAATTTCATTGCTCAGAGTAAGTGCGTCTGTTACAAAATCCCTAAGAAAGTTTTTATGGAATATGTTTCTGACAAACCAGATATTTTGAAAAAATTATTATATATGGCGATGGAAGAATATCGAGAGCTAAATAGTTCTTTTCAGTCACGTCAAGAGGGCAAGGTAGCAAATCGTCTGTGCAATCTTTTGTTAAAAAATGCAAAAATAAAGGATGGTCGGTTGTTGGTTAATAAAACCTATAGCAATTATGGAGAAATTAGTAAATTTTTAGGGATCCATAAGGTAACGGTAGCCCGAATCATGAAAAGTCTAAAGGAAAAAGGGCTGATTAAAATAGATAAAGATGGAATTATTATTTTGGATCAAGAAGAATTAGCTGAGTTTGCTCAGGGGAATAAGTTGATTTCCTATTGAATTAAAAAGCAAGGAAAACCTACGGAAAATATGTTAATCTGTAGGTTTTCTTTTTTTCAGGGAAAATTATTTAATGATTTTCCTTTTAAACACATCCTTCAAAACAATTGAGTAAATTTCATATTTCCAAACCATTGATATTTCTATAAAAACCCTTGTAATAAAAAAGATTTCACCCCATCTTGTCGAATATTTTTAGTGATCAAACCAAAATTACCACAAGAAAGGGGGAAATCGTTAATGTATATTCGACAAGAATGTCTGTTATCCTTTGAAGAAATTTTAAAATTACAACCAAAAACTAAACTGGAATTAGTATTATCGCAAATTGACTTAAGTGAGTTTAAGCTAGCCTTTAAGAAAAGCAGGTTTGGTCCAAAAGGCTATGATAATAATTCGATGGTTTACGCATTAATTGCAATGCAAATTGAACAGATTAAAACAATAAAAATGCTGGTACAAAGATTAAAGCAAGATCCAGTATTTCGTTACTGCTGTTGCTTTGCCGTATGCGGTAAAACACCCTCCGAGTCCACATTTAGCAGGTTTTTAAGCAAGATTTCGGAATCTGAAGATTTGAATGCGTATTTCGGCTGCATCCGGACACCCATTCCGGAAACATCCGGACAGCGTAACGGCCATATTCGGACACTGATTTCGGAAATATCCGGACAGTAATTTCGGCACATCCGGACACCTTGTCGAGTT
>DUPU01000122.1 GCA_012838175.1 Clostridia bacterium | reverse complement strand
GTGTATGTTCAAAGCTGCTCTTTTTCCGTCCCCTACTGCCCGCACCACAGAAAAAGAATGAGATTCCGTCAGGTCACCGCCGGCAAAAATGTCCGGTAAATTGGTCTGAAGATTGGCGTCCACTACTATATGACCGGTTTTGTTCAGCTCAATGCCTTGAGCAGTTAAAACATCCCGGGGGGTATCAAAACCAATGGACGTTACTACCATATCCACGGCATAGGTGAAATTGAGAGCATCCTCCAAAGGCTTCACGCTCCACGCGCCATTTTCACCCTCCAGTACTTTTGACCTGTTAAATTTAATCGCCTTAACTTTACCCTCTTCTCCCACAATAGCTTCGGGGAGAGCCAGCATGTGGAAAACAATGCCTTTCTGCCAGGCATCTTCCCTTTCGCTTTGCCAGGCGGTTACTTCCTTGTTGCTGCCGATAAAAAACACATGGACCTCTTCCAATCCGGCGGCAACCAGGGTTCCCGCCACATCCATGGCCACGTTGCCCGCACCGATTACTGCCGCTTTTTGATGGTTTCTTTTCTGCCACTCAGAGCCCAGTAATATATCTGATGAATTATATACTCCTTTTAAATCACTTCCGGGAAGCTTCAATGTTTTTTCCCGCCATTTCCCGCAAGCCAAGTATACTGCTTTAAATCCTTGTTCCTGTAAACCGGAAAGGGTAATATCTGCACCAAAAACCTTACCGTAATGAATGGTTAAGGAATCAATAATAACCTTAAGTTCTGCATTCAGCATCTCCTGATTAATCCGAAAACCTGGTATTCCTTGGGTCAAACGTCCCCCTGCCCTCAAGGTTTGTTCAAAAATTTCCACCTGGTAACCCATTTGTTTTAAATACATAGCACAGGTAAGTCCGCTGGGTCCGGCACCAATTACGGCAATTTTTCCTTCACCGGCAGGGTAAGTTTCAAATTTGATATTCCCCCCCATGTTTATGCGCTGTACGGGAATTTCGTCTCTGGTTATGGCTGAATTGCCCCTTCCTTCCTTACGCACGGTTTCCAGAGCATATCTTTGTAAATTCCTGATATCAATGGGACGCCCCAGCTTATGGGAGGTGCAATCTTTCTGGCATAAACTTTCATGGGGACAAATAACGCCGCAAATCAACCCAAAAGGATTGTCCTTTTCAATGGTTTCAGCTGCCCCGACAATATCCCCTTTACTAATCAGCCGGATAAATTTATCTACTTCTACGCCGGCAGGGCAACCTTTTGTACAAGGTGCATCATAGCATTGAAGGCACCGATCCGCTTCCAACAGGCAGCCTTTCAATTTTTTCTCTTCACAACAGTTCATTTCGAAACCTCGCCTTCTCATGAAATCATTGTTAAGTCTCTCGAGATTATTCTTTTAAAACACTGGTGACACCGGCAGCAATGAAAGTATTGATTTCTTCCTCGCTAAACTTAATCTCACGGAGAATTTCCCTTGAATGCTCGCCCAATTGGGGCGGATAACTTCGCTTCATGCACGGTGTATCTGAAAAAATCACTGGAAATCCAATATTTGGTATTTTGCCAGCTACAGGATGTTCAATGTCCCAGATTATACCCCGGGCTTTTACTTGAGAATCATTCATCACCTTATCTATGGAATTAATGGGACCGCAAGGGATACCCACACTATCTAACTTCTCCAAGCATTCCTCCACAGTATAATTTTTCAGCACCTTTTCTATCTCAGCTGCCAAGGATGCTTGATTTTCCACCCGGGAAGCATTATCTTTGTATTTTTCATCCTGCATTAAATAAGTCATGTCAAAAACTTCACAGAATTTTTCCCATAAGACGTCATTGCCGGTACCCATTGTGAAAGCACCGTCTTTCACAGTAAAAGCTTGATAAGGAGCATTTTGAGGGCTGGCCGATCCCATGCGTCCTTGGATAGAACCATCGGCAAAATAGTTTAGTCCCACCATCATCCCCCAGGCTACACCGGCTTCAAAAAGGGAAGTATCTACTAATTGGCCTTTTCCTGTTTTTTCTCTGGCCATCAAAGCGGCCAGAATTCCTAATGCGGCATACATGCCGCCCCCGATATCCGTAATGGGATAACCCACCTTAACCGGCGGGCCGTTCTTTTCCCCGGTCACATACATTAATCCTGACATGGCTTGAGCCGTCAAATCAAAACCACCCTTCGAAGCATAGGGCCCGGTCTGACCAAAGCCGGAAACAGAGCAGTATATCAAACGAGGATTAACTCTCTTTAGGCTTTCATAATCAAAGCCATACTTTTTTAATGTGCCGGGACGAAAATTCTCTACCAAAATATCGGCTGTTTCTGCCAATCGGTATAAAATTTTCTTTGCTTCCGGTTTCTTTATATCCAGAGTCAGACTTCTTTTATTACGGTTTAAAGCTAAAAAGCTGGTACTTTCACCGTTGATAAATTTGGGCCCGTATGTCCGGTAGACTTCACCCTGACCCGGCCTTTCAATTTTAATCACATCAGCCCCTAAATCCCCAAGAATCTGAGTGCAATAAGATGCCGAAAGAAACTGCGTCATATCAATTACTTTTATTCTATCTAGACAATTCATGATTTCTCCTCCCTCCAATTAAAGTCAGAAAATTTTGTTAAGCCTAAGTAATTAATTTCATCCGAATAAAAGAAGAATTGTTTAGCGGTAATATCCGTTGGGAGTACCAAAGACAAACTTACCCTGATTTCTGGGTCCAGTAAATTCTCCTTTGTCAAATATTTTCATGCCACGAAGAAAGGTAGCTTCAACTGCTCCTTGCATTTCCCATCGATCAAAAGGAGTAAAGTCAACATTCATTTTTAAGTTTTCAGGATTTACTTTCCATTTTTTTCGGGGATTAAAGATAACGATATCTCCGTCTTTTCCGGGAGTAATAAGTCCTTTTTGAGAGGATATTCCAAATATCCGCGCTGGGTTAGCGGTCATAATCTGCTTAAGTTTAGGAAGGGGCAACTTTCTTTGATGTACTGCCAGGGTATACATTGACGGTAAGAGTAATTCTATACCCGGCAGGCCAGCAGGAATACCGTCAAAATTGTTTTTGTTTTCTTGTTTTTGGGCTTTGGTATATGAACAATGATCTGTGCCGATAGTATCAATATCACCGTTGACAATAGCTTGCCATAAAGCCTCATTGTCGGCTTTGGTGCGTAATGCCGGATTTAGCACAAAAAGCTCGCCATGAGGTTTGAGATATTCCTCCTCGGTTAAGCATAGGTAGGCGGGACAGGTTTCTGCATAGATTTTTACTCCTCTTTTTCGGCCTGCTTTAATAGCTTCCATCGTGCCGGCACAACTAACATGATGTACATAAAGAGTGCAATTGTTTTTCTCAGCCAGTAAAATTGCTGTCTGCACAGCCATAACCTCCCCTACGGCAGGGCGGGCTTTAGTAAAATACTCTAAACCGGTCTTCCCTTCTTGCTGCAGGCGGGCAATTTGATATTCCACGAAATTATCGTTTTCGCCGTGGATTCCGACAATTCCATTATATTTCGCGACTTCTTCCATGACATGATTCATCTGACCTTCATTAATCATACGGTCACGGCGGCTATATGCCATATAAAGCTTAAAGCTGGGAATACCGGAAGAAATCACGCCCTTGATATCATCAATAGCTCCGACAGATAAATCAGTAATACTCATATGTAGCGAATAGTCTACGTTTACTCTACCGTCGGCCAAAGATCTTCTATGTGCTAAATCCTTATGAACGGGAACACCCTTAGGTTGATCCGCAAAATCTATAATTGTGGTTACGCCGCCCGCTGCCGCTGCTATGGTACCGGTATCAAAATCATCCGTCATTGGAAATTTTCCGTATTTAATCTCCAGCTGAACGTGGGGATCAATAATTCCGGGAAAAACCAACATATTCTCAGCGTCAAAAACTTCAACATCTTGTTGGCACAATACTTTACCGACTTGTTTTATTTTTCCGTTTTCAATTAGAATATCTGCTTGGTAAACACCTTGGACATCAGCCACAGTGCCGTTTTTTATTAACACAGAATTTATCATATTCTTTCTCCTTACATTTCAGATTTATAAGGTGGGAGCCGGTTATAACTCCACCATTTATAACCGGCTTAGTCTAAAAGATTGACGGTTCACAGTATTCACCAATTTTTTCTCGTAATACGTCGGTTATTTCTCCCACGGTGGCATAGCTTTGCACCGCCTCAAGAATTGAGGGGAACAAGTTTTCCTTATTTTTAGCCGCTTTTTGCACTTGTTTCAACTTTGCAGCAACCATTTTTTCTTCTCTCGTTCTTTTTACTTCCGCCAAG
>DUPU01000121.1 GCA_012838175.1 Clostridia bacterium | reverse complement strand
GTTAACCGAGTGGTTGTTGGTTCGAGTCCAACTCGGGGAGCCATTTTTTATAGAACCTCTTATTTTTAAGAGGTTTTTTTATTTTAGGAAAAAACCACCCCTTAGTCGGGTGGTTTTTGACTCTTTATGAGGTTCTCTTATTCAATAAACCTATAGTCTCCCGTTTTATTATTTCCCCATCTTCCATGTAGCAAATACTATTAGTCATTTTAACAGCTTCCAGTCGGTGATGGGTAACCATCACTGTGGTAATTTTTCGGGAAACTATCAGTTCCCGAATCTCGCCCATTATTTCCTGGCGTATGTCCTTGTCAAGATTGGCAAAGGGTTCATCCAGAAAAATTATTTCCGGATCTACTACCAGAGCCTGAGCTATAGAAACTCTTTGTGCCTCTCCTCCTGAAAGTGAACGGGCCCTCCTTTTAACCAGGTGGGTAAGATGCATTTTTTCCAGCCACGGTTCAATTTTATTCATTCTTTCTTTAGGTTTTACTCCACGAAATTTAAGGCCGAGTTCTAAGTTTTCCATAACTGTTAGGTCAAACATCATAGGTTTTTGAAATACAACGGCAACACGCCGGTGCAATTCTAGGGGCGAGAATTCTTTTATGTTTTTGCCAAACAAGGAAATAGTTCCGGAACTGGGTTCCTGCAATCCGGCCATGATAAAAAGAAGGCTGCTTTTTCCGGCTCCGTTGGGTCCCATAATACTAACCGTTTCTTCGGCATCCACAGAAAAATCAGGTATGTTTAATATTGTCCGACCTTGTTGAACCCAAGTCAGGTCTTTAATATGGATAATTTTGCTCATTGATTGTTTCTCCCTTGCTGTATAGCGGTTAATACTGCGGTAACGCCGTAAGCTAAGACCAATAAGATTATGCTCAGGGCAATAGCATAATCAAAAGCCCCTTTGGATACTTCCATAACAGTGGCTGTAGTAAGTACTCTGGTCATACCCTTGATATTGCCGCCTACCATTTGGGATGCTCCTATCTCGGATACAACACCTCCGAAACCTGCCATTACGGCGGCTAATAAGCCTAATCTGGCCTCTTTTACCAGGCACCAAACCATCTGAACCCGGTTTGCTCCGAGTGCAATCAGTTGGAGGCGCAACCGGGGATTAATCTGCTGAATTGCTGCCAAGGTAAAACTGATGACAATAGGGGAAGCAATAATAGCTTGGGCAATAATCATGGCTGTCGGAGTATAAATAATATTTAAAAAGCCCAGTGGTCCTGATCTCCACAGGAAAATACTTACCCAGAGACCGACCACCACCGGGGGCAGCCCCATTCCGAAATTGGAAAGGCTGACTAAAAAACTGCGTCCGGGAAACCTGCTCAGTGCCAGTAGGCTGCCCAGGGGAACCCCTATTAAAACACTGATCATCGTTGCAGTTCCGGATACCTTGAGGGTAAGCAATGAAACCTCAATCACTTCCGGATCTAATGTGACAAGTAGTTCAAAGGCTTTAATCAAGCCGTTCCAGATCAGTTCCAACGGCATCACCTCGGCTCATATTTATTAAGTAATAAATGACGGTTATTGGCCAAGTTCAGCTTCATCTTTCCCTGCGTCCGCAAAGAAGAGGGGCTGTCCGTATTTATCCATGCCGAATTCGGAGATGATTTTTTGGGTGTCCGGTGCCACAAGGAATTCCACAAAAGCTTTAGCACCGTCGGCGTTTACTTTTGGAAACTTCTCCGGGTTAACTTGCATCACATGGTATATATTCAACAGATTTTTTTCACCTTCCACATGAATAACCAGGCTTAAGTTATCTTTTTGAGCCAGGTATGTAGCTCTGTCCGTCAATGTATAGGCGGATTTTTGTTCTGCAACATTCAGTGTTTGTCCCATACCTTGTCCGGTTTCCTGGTAGGAGGCTGTTCCTGTGTCCGGTGTTATACCAGCTGCTTCCCATAATTTAAGTTCCATCTTATGGGTACCGGAATCATCGCCCCTGGAAACAAAAAGACTTCCTGAGTCAGCAATTTTTTTGAATGCCTCTGCAGCAGTTTTGGTACCGTTGATTTGAGCCGGGTCATCTTTTGGACCGATGATGACAAAGTCATTGTGCATAACTAATTGATAATTAATGCCAACACCACTGTCAATGAGCTTTTTTTCGCTGTCCGGAGCATGAACCAGCAATACGTCAGCTTCGCCTTTTTCGCCCATGGCTAAGGCTGCTCCTGTACCTACCGCAATAGTTTTGATGACATAACCGGTTTCTTCTTCAAAAATAGGAATCAATACGTCTAATAATCCACTGTCCTGGGTACTGGTGGTGGTAGCCAGGATAACATCCGGGTTATCCGGTGCGGTAGATTGTTCAGCGGGAGTTTGCTCCTGTTCAGTTTCGGGAGCGGCTTCTTGCTGATTGGAACAAGCTGCGAGACTAAAAACAAATACCAGTAATAAAGCTATTACCAGAAGATTTTTTTTATTAAACATTGTAATTCCCTCCGATGTTTTTGTAATTAAAACAGATTATCCTCCACATGGGCCCTCCTCTTCATTTTTTCCATAAAAAAGCCGAATCCGCATTTTTTACAGACTCGACATATCATCTACTCATTCACACTCCT
>DUPU01000120.1 GCA_012838175.1 Clostridia bacterium | reverse complement strand
CTCCTTCGTATAAATAAAATAACCCGCCAAAGACATACCTTGCCTGGATCATAGGCGGAATGCTCCTGCGGGTATAAGGGATTAACAATTGTATCGGCCGGAAAAATAAAAAAGCCCAACACATACCTTGTCGCGCCATAAATTAACAATCCCGGTATTCAAACAAATACAATCCGAAATGATTATTGAAGCAGTCTGTAAGGTAATGCCATTTCAGGACACATCAAATAAACAGGGGAATACCTGTACTATAATGTCCTTTCAACTATATTTAGTTGAAAATCACCTTACATAACCTGCCAACATCAAAACATTCCTTTTGATTTATTGATGCACTAAAAATATCATATGGAGTTCTCCATGTCAATATTAATTTAAATTCTGTTTAAATTGGGCAATTCTGGCAGGAAATTATCGGAGGTTATCGAAGTTCTGGTTGGGAGGATAAAAACATGAATAACTGGTTTGGAAATTTCCTTAAGAAAAAGAGTCGAAGACAGTGCTGCTGGATTTTGCAGCAATTGATTGGTACAAAATTTAATAAAATGGAGGAACTGATATGATTCCGACATTAAATGACATTTATCAAGCAGGAAATCGTATTCACCCATATATCCATCGTACCCCGGTATTAACTTGCACAAGTCTAAATCGGAAGGTGGGGGCTCAGGTTTTTCTCAAGTGTGAAAATATGCAAAAAGTAGGTGCTTTTAAGTTTCGCGGTGCATGCAATGCAGTTTTTTCACTATCGAAAGCAGAAGCATCACGGGGGGTAACAACGCACTCTTCTGGAAATCACGCTCAGGCAATTGCTTTGGCAGCAAGGATGCGCGGAATACCAGCGTATATTGTTATGCCGGATAATGCTTCAGAAGTAAAAAAAGCTACAGTAGCCGGTTACGGTGGCATGATCACATTTTGTGAACCTACACTGGAAGCAAGGGAAAGTACCCAAAAGCAGGTGATCAGGGAAACAGGTGCCGTAGCGATACATCCTTATAATGATTACCGTATCATTGCCGGACAAGGTACGGCAGCAATTGAATTGCTGCAAGAAGTACCTGATCTGGATATAATCCTGGCGCCGGTTGGCGGAGGGGGGCTGTTAAGCGGCACTGCCATTGCGGCAACATCTCTTTCACCAGGCATTCGGGTTATAGGTACCGAACCCTTAATGGCCGATGACGCATACCGCTCATTGAAGGCGGGAAAAATAATTCCCTCCGTAAATCCTCAAACTATCGCCGACGGATTGCGGACCTCCCTAGGGGAATTAACATTTCCCATCATTCAGCAGCGGGTGGAAAAAATTTTAACGGTAAGCGAAGCGAAAATTATATCAGCTATGAAATATATCTGGGAGCGGGCAAAAATAATTATTGAGCCATCTTCGGCAGTAGCGGTAGGCGCATTATGGGAACATAACTCTGATTTTGCAGGATTAAGGGTAGGTATCATTCTTTCCGGTGGAAATGTTGATTTAGAAAGACTGCCGTGGAGTCAAAAGACCTAACCCAAGATAGGGACGAAATTTTCCAAACAATTAATAAACCGCATTGAGTTTTTATTATTTTGTGTTCAAGCTATCACAGGAATAGCTGTCCGGGAATAGGATAAATTGAGGATTGTTATAAGGGTATAAAGACTTTAAAGGGATGGTCTTTCCATGGACGGAAAAAATATTCTAATTACCGGCGGGGCAGGTTTCCTAGGTTCTCATTTATGTGAAAAAATTCTCGAATTGGGAGGTAAGGTTACGGTTTTAGACAGTTTAGATTCCGGCAGGATGGCCAACTTGCAACATCTCCGGAAAAAAATCCAGATTTTCTCCGGAGATACGGCCGATGAAAGTTTAGTCGCTGCAGCGGGTGTCGGACGGGATGCCGTCATTCACTTGGCCATTCCCATTGCCGTAAGACAGCAAAAGTTTAGCTTTCACCAGTTGGAAAACGCGACCAAAGGTTTTTTTAATATTTTGAAACTATGTTTAAAGGAAAAGGCTTTGCTGATTCATATTTCTTCCGTTGCTGTATATGGTAATCCCCAATATACTCCCGTAAACGAAGAACATCCTTTGGAACCTGAAACCGTATATGGGGCGGTGAAACTGGCGGAAGAGTATTATATCCGGACTCTGGCCAAAACCAAGGGACTGTAATATGTGATTCTTAGGGTTGCCGACATATACGGACCTCGAAACACCCCTTTAAGCACGCCGATTTTGTTTTTGCGCCAGGCGTTAATGCATAGGCCCTTAACCGTATTTGGACAGGGAACCCAGGGTAGGACCTATACCTATGTTTCAGATTTTGTGGAGGGAGTCCTCCTGGCCTTGAACAATAAAAATGCCCTGGGGTGCATTATGAATCTGGGCAGCGGTCAATTTGTCACAATGTTGGAATTGGCCGAGGCGGTGCATCAGGTGACAGGCAGAAAAAGTAAAGTTGTCCATGATCCTTCCGTTCCTTCTGACCGGCGGCATTTAGAGATTGATATTCAAAAAGCGCGCCGCATTTTAGGGTTTATTCCCCGGGTGAAATTAGAAGAAGGATTAAAAATGACATACGACTGGATGAAAGATAATTTATCCTATTATTCTATGGAAAAAGGGTTAATACAGTAAAAAAATGTAATGAGGAAAATATCAAGCTGGAAACACTTCCCGGTACATTTTATGACTGGAAGGGAATCAGTTATTGGAAACCGGAAGAAAAGGAAAGTGAGGAGCTAATTAGGGTTTTATTTCAGAATCAGTAAAATATAAATCTGCCTGGTAGGAAATTTTCAAAAGGGGTTGAGT